>CAMPBB010000033.1 GCA_946635125.1 uncultured Clostridia bacterium | reverse complement strand
TTTCAATAATATTTGCCATAGTAAAAGTTTTTCCACTTCCAGTAACACCCAAAAGAACTTGATTTTTTAACCCTTTTTCAATGCCACTAACAAGTTCACTTATTGCCTTTGGCTGGCCACCAGCGGGCTTGTTTTTGCTAACAAGTTTAAAGTCCATTTTTTATCTCCTTTTAAATTATTTACAAGTTTAAATTATATATTATTGTTTTTAAAATATTTTATAATATTTTGTGCATCTCTTGATGAAATGCCGTGAACTGATGTTAAATCTTCAAATGAGCAGTTTTTGATTGTTTCAACATCCAAAAAAGCATCAAGCAAAAGTTTTTTCTTGTGCTGTCCAATTCCAGAAATTTCGTCAAGTGGCGAATGAAACATGTTTTTGTTTCTTGTTTGTTTGTGAAAAGTTATGGCAAAGCGGTGTGCTTCATCACGAATTCTTTGCAAAAGTTTTAATGGTGCTTCTCGTTTATCGAGAAGAATTGGCTCACTTTTGTTTGGAACAAACACTTCTTCAATTTGTTTTGCTAGACTTATGATTTCAATTTCGTTTTCTAATTTAAACTGCTTTAAAATTTCCAAACAAGAACTTAGCTGCCCTTTTCCACCATCAATAACCAAAAGGTCTGGCTTTTCCTTAAAACTCTCACCATCTTGTTTTTTTAAACGAACAAATCTTCTTGTTAAAACTTCTTGAAGGCTTTTAAAGTCATCGTTGCCCTCAAAAGTTTTTATTTTCATTTTTCGATAATCACTTTTCTTTGCTTCACCATTTTTAAAAACGACCATTGAAGCAACCCTATTTGTTCCAGAAATGTGTGAAATATCATAACATTCCATTCTTTTTGGAACATGTTTTAAGTTTAATTTATCTTTTAGTGAAATAATTGCACCAACTGTGCTATCATATTTTTGCTTATCACGAGTTATGTTTTTGTCGATGTGTTCTTGTGCGTTCTCTTCCGCCATTTTTAAAAGTTTAAAGTTAATTCCCTTTGGAGCACAAATAAATTTCACTTTTTTGTTTAACATTTCTTGCAAAATTTGTTCATTTTCAAGTTTTGCGTTTGTTATTATTTCATCTGGAACAATGGCATTTTCATAGTAAGAAATAACAAAGTTTTCAACAACTTCTCCACTTGTTAAACTTGGGTCTATTATTGAAAAACTTTGCATACCCAAAATTCTTCCGTTTCGAAGAGTTATGATGGCAATGGCACTTGTGATGTCGTTTGTGATGTATGCAATAATATCTTTATTGGCAGTTTTTGGAAGATTTGCAATGCTTTGATTTTTAAGTTTTTTTATCATAGACAATGTGTGTCTTACTTCAATTGCTTTTTCAAAGTTTTCAGTTTCAGCATAGTTTTTCATTTGCTCGTTTAACTTTTGTGAAACAAACTCATCATCACCCTTTAAAAAATCTATTGCCTTAAAAACATTTTTTAAATAATCATCTTTTGTTATTTTGTTTGTGCAGGGTGCTAAACAAAGCCCCATTTGGTAGTTTATGCACTCTCTTTTAAGTGGTTTTTGCAAGCTGTGTTTGCAGTTTCGTAGTTTAAAAAACTTATTCAAAAAATCCAAGATAAATCCAGCACTAACGCCTGCCAAAAATGGTCCAAAATATTTGGCACCGTCTTTTTCCACTCTTCTTGTCACTTGAAATCTTGGATAGTTTTCACTTAAATTTATTTTGATATATGGAAATGTTTTGCTGTCTTTTAACAATATGTTATAAAACGGTTGATACTTTTTAATTAAGTTGTTTTCAAGAGTGAAAGCATCAAGTTCACTTGGAGTTATGATATATTCAAACCAGTCAACTTTATCCACCATTGCCCAAACTTTTGCACCCTTTTGGCTGTTGTTAAAATAAGAAGAAACGCGATTTTTCAGGTTCTTTGCTTTGCCAACATAAATAACCTCACCATCGCGTGCGTGCATGATGTAAACTCCACTTTTGTTTGGGAGTTCTCTTAGTTTCTTCTCAATTTTTTCGTTCATGGTTTGATTATATCACTTTATAACCATTTTATCAACTTTTTAATATAAAACAAAAAAAGAGCAAGTTTTTGCTCTTTTTTTACCTTCAAGTTATTATTTTGTCTTTTTAGTTTTTGTTTCCAAAGCTTCTTTCTTTTCTGCTTTTTCTTTGTTTAAGCCTTTATAGATAAGAGCTGCAACAACTGCTCCAACAAGAGGAGCAACAATAAACATCCAAACTTGAGCCAAAGCTGCAGTGTTTCCGTTGAAGATTAAGTCTCCAAACGCTGTTGCAATGCTCCTTGCTGGGTTAACTGATGTTCCTGTGATGTTAATTCCAATGAGGTGAACAAGAGTGAGTGTTAGCCCTATAACAATTCCAGCAAGTTTGCTGTTTCCAGATTTCTCATCTGTAACATTTAGGATAACATACACAAAAATTCCTGTTAGAATTATTTCAGTTAAAAGTGCACTAATAATTCCGCCTGCTGTTAACTCTGTTGCAGTGTTACAAGCATTTCCAGCAAGAGTAATTCCTGCCATGTGGAATACTCCAAACATTGCAATTGCACCAAGAAGTCCTCCCAAGATTTGTGCTACAATGTAGACAAAAAACTCTTTAACAGACATACGCTTATCCATCAAACAACCCAAAGACACTGCTGGGTTAACATGGCAACCAGAAACTCTTCCAATTGAATATGCCATTGCAACAATAACAAGTCCAAAAGCAAGAGATGTTGCAACTAATTTTGCACTTCCACCAGTGTATGCAGCAACGCCACAAGCAACAAAAACAAGCACAAAAGTTCCAATAAATTCTGCACAAGCCTTTTTAAATAATGCCATTCTCTTTTCTCCTTTTATTTTTTATACTTTTAGTTTAGCACTATGATTTTTTGTTGTCAAACAATTGAGAAAAAAAACAAAAAAGAGCGAAACGCTCTTGATTATAAATTTTCTTTTATTCTGTTTATAACATAATCTCTTTTATTATCATAATATGTGTAAAATGTAATTAATTTTAATTGAGATTGTTCTAAAATTTTTCTAACTTTTAAATCTCTCTCATACCTATCTTTACTTTTATGGCTTGAATCATTTATTTCAATCAGTAAAAGAGGTTTTAATGTTTCTTTGTCAAAAATACCAAAATCAACATTTCTAAATAATTCATTTTGATATTTTGATTGTTCTGTTTTATTTATAATGCTAGCCAAATTAACTTGACATTGAATTTTATAATTAGTTCCAAAATTTTCTTCTAAAATATCATAAAAATATTTTTCATGATGTGTTAGTAAACTATCTTTTTGCTCATATTTATTATCTACACTCTTACAATCATCCTCAATATTTTGATTTTCCTGAGTATTTGTTATCGGATATATTTTATTTTTTTGTTTATTTTTTCTAATAAGATAAACTATTCCTTTCACTAAAAGAAAAGCCAAAATAAATGGTATTAATAAAAAATAAATAAGTATTATTATTCCCAAGCCATCATTTTTATTATATCTTCTTCTTGACATATACGTTCCTCACATAAAAAACCATTACATGATTAATTTTACACAATAATTTATATAATGTCAATTTATTGTTTATTTCAAAAACAAAAAAAGAGCGAAATGCTCTTTGTTTGCTGGTGGGAGGTCAGGGATTCGAACCCCAGAAGTCTTCCGACAACAGATTTACAGTCTGCTCCATTTGGCCACTCTGGAAACCTCCCATATGGAGCTGGCGAGAGGAATCGAACCTCCAACCTGCTGATTACAAGTCAGCTGCTCTACCGTTGAGCCACGCCAGCATATAATCCAGAGTGATTAACAAATGTTTTACTTCTCTAAAATTGGTGCTCCAGGGCGGACTCGAACCGCCGACACATGGATTTTCAGTCCAATGCTCTACCAGCTGAGCTACCGGAGCAAGAAAAGTAAATGGTGGGACTTCAAGGACTCGAACCTTGGACCGTCCGGTTATGAGCCGGATGCTCTAACCAACTGAGCTAAAGTCCCAAAAGTCATCATATTTGGGTATGATACTATTTTGCCAAGATTTTCTCTTGGAATGGCGACTCAGAAGGGGCTCGAACCCTCGACCTTCGCCGTGACAGGGCGACGCTCTAACCAGACTGAGCTACTGAGCCATACCAAAAAAGCATTATTTAAGTCACCATATTATAATACTTTTTGCTGTTATACATTGGTCGGGGTGGAGGGACTCGAACCCCCGACCCCATGATCCCAAATCATGTGCGCTAATCCAACTGCGCTACACCCCGCTATGTGTATGACATTATTTATATTACATTATTTTTAAGAAAAAGTCAACAATTTTAAGTAAAAAAATTTATTTTACATAAAATATTTTAGTTTGATTTTTTACCTGTTAAAAACAAAATTTTAGTTGCAAAAATTGATTTTAAATATTATAATATTATTATGATAGAAATTAAAGAAGTTAAAACAAGAAAAGAGAAAAAAGATTTTGTTCTTTTCCCAATAAATTTATATAAAGACTGCCCTTACTATGTCCCAAACCTAAGAGCAGATGAATATGCCCTATTCAATCCAAAGAAAAATGTGTCTTATGATGATTGTGACATTGTTTTTTATGTTGCCTATAAAGATGGCGTTCCTGCTGGAAGAATTTGCGGGATTGTTCAAAAGGTTTACAACAAAATGCAAAATGTGAAAAGAGTTCGATTCACTCGTTTTGATGTTATTGAAGACTTTGAGGTTGCCAAAAAACTTTTAAACGCAGTTGAAAACTGGGCAAAAGAAAAAGGCATGGACACTGTTCATGGCCCTCTTGGATTTAATGACCTAGACCGTGAAGGACTTTTGGTTGAAGGCTTTGACGAGCTTTCAACATATGAATCTGATTATAGTTATCCATATTATGCGCAATTTTTGGAAAAACTTGGTTACAAAAAAGAAGTTGACTGGGTTGAGTTCCAAATTAAGGCAATAACAGATGTTAATGACCGCATAAAGAGGCTTGCAAAAGCTGTTAAAGAGCGTTATCACCTAACAGTTGCAAAAGCCAAAAACAAAAAAGAATATATTAACAAATATATGGCAGGAATTTTTGAAACAATTGACGCAGCTTATGGACAGCTTTATGGCGTTATTCCCTACACTGAAAAACTTCAACAGCAAATTGTTAGCCAGTTTAAACTCATGATTTCTCTTGACTGCATGGTCACTCTTTTGGATAAAGATGGCAAAGTTGTTGCATTTGGATTTGGACTTCCTTCTCTTGCAAAAGCTGTGCAAAAATCTCGAGGAAAGCTTGATTTATTTGGAATAATTCGCATTTTGCACGCTGTTCGTCACTTTAAGGTGTTTGACTTTGGTCTTATTGCAGTTCGCCCTGAATATCAAGGAAAAGGCTTGACTGGAATTATTATTCAAGAAATGGTCGAGCAACTCAAAAAATATAATTTGGAATATTGTGAAACAAATCACAGTTTGGAAACAAACCAAAAAATCATTCTCACTTGGAAAAACTTTGATGATTACCGTCAACATAAAAGAAGACGCTGTTATGTTAAAAAATTGTAAACAAAAGTCCATAGCTAATTCTATGGATTTTTTATAAAAGGAAATTATATGAAATTTGAAATAGTTGACTACAAAAAGTTTTTGGAAAACAAAGATTTTTATTATGAGCAAATTCCAAAAGCTCAAAATTCTGATGAAAAATATAAACCTTTTATTTTTACTTACTATAAAGAAGCATTAAAATCAAATGATAAAAGTTTTATATCTATCTGTAAAGAAGACAATGAAATTGTTGGCATTGCTCTAATTCGCTATTATATTGAAGAAAAAAAGTTCTTTTTAATAAATGTTAACACAAGAAAAGACTTTCAGCACTCAAACAAAAAAATTGGAACAAATGTTGTTTTAAATGGATTAAAAAACTTTTTTGAAAACAAAGTTGATAATGAAATTTTCTTATGGGTTAACAAAGACAACATATACGCAAAAAAAATATATGAAAAAGTTGGCTTTGAAAAAACAAGTTACTACCCAACAAAACTTAAATTTTTGGAAAACAGCAAAGGCGAAGAAATTTATTGTTTATCAAAAGAAAAATATATGCAAAACAATAACAAAAAAAATGAGTTTATTTAAACTCATTTTCTTTTTCTGCCTTTTTGATTTCTTGTTTATAAGTTTCTTTTTCGTCTGTT
>CAMPBB010000032.1 GCA_946635125.1 uncultured Clostridia bacterium | reverse complement strand
TTTGTTACTCCTGTTGCCTCAACACTTCTTGCTGTTATTAAATTTGGAACACTTTTAACATTTTTACTGCAACAAGAAAATTGACCAGAAACATATTTAAGTTTTGAAACATTTTTTAAATTTTTTTCACTTTTTAGCCTAACATCTCCAAAAACAACAACATATGGAAACTCTTTTATTCTCTTGGGCAAAAATTTTCTTTGCCCAATTTTTATGTAATATTCATTGTAATCAGCATATAAATTATAGTTATTAAAAAGAATTTCATTTTCTTTGCAACCATAATATTTTGCAATTTCAGGGGTAAAATATGGCATAAGTTTTTTTAAGTTTGCTTGGTGAACATATTCACCTTGAACATCTTCGCAATCATAAAAATAAACATCATTTAAAAGCTCTCCAATCCTATTTCTATCAAATGTGCCCGATTTTATTTGATTTTCGTAATCAATAAGCCTTTTGTTCCACTCTCTTATTTCAAGCCAAAATTTACCATTTGGCAAATCTTTGTTATCTTTTAAAAAGCTCATAACAACATCATTATATTCATCTTCAATTTGTTGATGCATTCCATTTTTAATGCCTCGAACCTCAGAAATTGTGTTATCAGTCATTTTAATGGCAACATGAGGCCTATTATCAAGCCCCAAAAACACATAAAAATCGCCCCCAGAAAGTTGCGCTGACGCCATTGTTTTTGTGCACCATGGAGTGTCTTTAACAAGGCTTTGAAGTTGTTGGACATGCTCCATAAAATGTTCTTCATCATTTTCTTTGCTTAAAAACTTTATCCACCTTCCTTTGCCATATGTGTTTAATCCGTCAAAATTAACACTTGAAACCTTTTGTGTCACAACATTACTATATTGCTCGTGTGCGTTTTTGTAAAGTTCTTTAAAAGAAGCAGAATTTTGAGCATTCTTGTGAATATACTCCAAAACATTTTCAGGGAAATTTGGAAGAGAAGCAATTGAAATGTGTTGTTTTCTCTTGCTTACCAAAAGTTTTTGTTCTCCGTTAACATCTTCAAGCTTATAGATGTTTGAAAGTGCTTCTTCCAAAATTAATGCCTTAAAAGAATCCTCATAGTTTAAACGCCCCAAAATGGACACCAAGTGCTTATATTCTTCGTGGTGTTTACTTGCAAAAGTTTTTGCAAAATCATTAAGCCGTTTTTCTTTGTTATTTTTCATTTGTTCGGCTTCTTTTTCTTTGCCGTCGGCTTTTAAAGCCTTTATTTCTCCATCCAAAAGCCTTGTTAACTCTTTGTTTTCTTTTTCGTTTATTTCAAAAAATTGTGGCTCGTTCGAAATGTCTAAAAGCATGTTGAGTTTAACATAAATTGCCTCATCAATTTTTTCTTTTAGTTCATTTTTTTTGTTAATTTGAATTTTGCTGTTTTGCCAAAAAACTTTATCCCAAAAAGACAAGTTTAAATTTTGCTCATTTAAAAGTTTTTGCTTTTGATTATCTAAATTTATTTCCATATATCCACCCAAATAGCACCATTTTTTCACTTCTTATTTTAACATGACAAAACTCATAAATCAAGAAAAAAGAGCAAAATCATTTTGCTCTTCTTAATATGTCTTTTTCGTGAAGTGTTAAATTTGTTTTAAGTTTTAATCTTTGTTGAACCTTTAAAGCGTCTTCAACCTTTTCGCCTTTTTCGTCAATGATTTATAACTTTTTCTTTTATTTCGTCAAATTTGAATTCCCCAGCAGTGGTAAAAACGCTACCACCAACTGAATTAATTTTCTTTAGCATCTTTGCATCTTTTTCAGAAAGTTTTAGTTTTGTGATGTCACCTTTTTTTCGTGAACAGTTTTCTTTTATTTCTAAATCAGTTTTAACATCTATATTTTGCATGTTTTCAATTGTTGCATTGTCAATTATTAAACGCCAAACTTCAGTTAGGTTTTTCATACTTTTGATTGTTGTGTGTTGAGCATCTAAAGCTTCACAATATGTTAATTTGTCTAAACTTTCAATATATGTGTTACGTAACGAAATCTTCAAATAAGAACATTCTCGTAAACTGTCTAATTTTATCTTTATGGTTTGATGTTCTTTTTGCTTATCTTCATCAAAAACATTGTGAATCATCAAGGAAAAAACTTTTTGTAGTTTTGAAACATCTATATCCATTTGTTCATCAGAGTAAACACCAATATCCAGTGAATCAGTTTTTGTAAGATTTGGAAAAGATCTCGCATAAATTGTGTAAATGTTTTTTGCACAAACAAGATTTGGAAAACTTGTTAGGCGTTTGCAATTGCTATTCAAAAGCCCCGACACCACTTTCAATTTTGATATATCATTCATCATGATTTCCCCAATCGCAGTAGCTCCAGACAAAACAACATCACCAAATACAACCGCATAAGGAAATTTTTCTGCTTTTACATCAACCTGATATGAACCAAAGCATATTTCATTTGGCTCACACCCATAAAATTTTGCAATTTGTGGAGCAAGTTTTGGCATTATTTTTTTTATTGCAGTGGTGTAACTGTTATAATCACCAACACCTATCATAGAATATTTATCACACCCACAAGGGCAAAAATCCACATAACACTTGCTGAAATAAACATCCTCTAAAAGATTTCCTATATTTTTTTCATCAAAAGAATCACTTTCAATTTGTTTGATATATTCTTGCAACCTTTTATACCATCTTTGAACTTCCAAAAAACTTTTTCCATTTTCGATATCTTCATTCTTTTCTAAAAAGTCTATGATAACATCGCTATATTCTTCTTCAATTTCTTGTTCACCCTTTCCCAACCCTAGAATTTCTAATAGGCTGTTACCCAGCATTCTAACTGCAATATGAGGTTTTCCAACATTATCCACAAACACATAAAAGTCACCTTTTTCAAGTTGAGACGTTGCAAAGTTTTCCTCGCCCCATTGTGCTACTTTTATAAGAGTTTGAAGAGCTTTTGCATTATCCAAAAAATGTTTTTCATCTTTTGATTTGCTTGGAAATTGTTTCCACTCACCTTTTCCAAATGTTTTCACTCCTTCAAAACTAATGGTTGAAATTTTTTCATTTTTATTATTTAATGTTAAGTTCATACATCACCTCAAAAATGTTTTCATTTCTATTATAGCTTTCACACTATAAAAAGTCAAGAGCAAAAAAAGAAGAGCAAAATTACTTTGCTCTTCTTAATATATCTTTTTCGTGAAGTGTAAAATTTGTTTTAAGTTTTAATCTTTGTTGAACCTTTAAAGCGTCTTCAACCTTTTCGCCTTTTTCGTCAATCAACTCTTCAATTTTTATTTTCTTTAAAAAGTTTTCACTTGGTGACAAGATTTCAAGTTCATCTCCAACTTTAAACCTGTTTCTTTGTTCAATTTCACAATAACCATCATGAGAATCCTTTGTGACAATTGCAACAAATTCACTTGAACTTACTGGCAAACTGCTTTCCAAACATTCTTTGTTTTGTTCTCCCAAACAAAAACCAGTTGTGAATTTTCTGTGACTGCATTTTTCAAGTTCTTTTTTAAGTTCTTTTGCTTTTTCCTTGTAAAGAGCTTTGTCTTGTTTTAAATATTCAAATGCTCTTTTATATGCATTAACAACTGTTGCAACATAAAATGGTGATTTCATTCTTCCCTCAATTTTAAAGCTTGTAACCCCAGCGTCAAGCATTTCGTCTAAATGTTCAATCATGCAAAGGTCTTTGCTGTTTAAAATGTAAGTTCCACGATTGTCTTCTTGAATTTCAAAGCCATCACCATTTCTTGAAATTTCTTGAATTTTATATTCCCAACGGCATGCTTGAACACATTGCCCACGGTTGCTGTCTCTTCCTGTTAAATAATTTGAAAGCAAACATCTTCCAGAATAACTTATGCACATTGCTCCATGGCAAAATGCTTCAAGTTCAACATCTTTTGGCAAATAATCTCTTATTTCTTTTATTTCTTTTAAAGATAACTCTCGTGCAAGAATAATTCTTTTAGCGCCAGCATCTGCCCAAAACTTTGCTGAATATTTATTTGATGCTGATGCTTGCGTTGACAAGTGAACGCTAAGGTTTGGTGCAACTTGTTTTGCCAAACTCAATATTCCAGCATCACTAACAATAATGGCATCTGCACCTATTTTTTCTAGATATACAATATAATCGCCAAGCCCCTCAAAATCGCTGTTATGTGCTTGAATATTAACAGTTATATAGCATTTTTTGTTAAGATTGTGTGCATATTTAATATATTTTTCAAGTTCTTCATCATCAAAATTTTCTGAAAATGCTCTAAGACCCCACTTCTTTCCAGCAAAATAACAAGCATCAGCACCAAAATAAAATGCTGTTTCAAGTTTTTCTTTATCTCCAGCTGGAGCCAAAATTTCAATATCCATTATTTCCTCCATGTTGAAACAGATATTCCATCACCCATTTCAAAAAGTATTTTTGTTTCCAATTTTTTATTTCTTTGCAAATCAAGCAAAAACTGTTTTAATTTTTCAACTGTTTTTTCAAATCTATTTTCTGTTATCTCTTTATTTTTTGAAACCATTCCACGAAAACCAATATTATCTGCTATCAGTGTTCCATTTTCACCCAGAAGTGGAAGCAATAATTTTAAAATTTCTGGATAAAAGCCTTTTGGCCCGTCCAAAAAAATTAGGTCAAATTTTTGCCCCAAAAGCCCTCCAAGAGTTTTTAAGCAGTCGCCCTCAACAATTTTAACTCTTTGTGTAAGCCCCAATTTTTCAAAGTTCTGTTTTGCCAAAACAATGTTTGGTTTGCTTGCCTCACAACAAACAATGTTTCCACTGCAAGACAAAAGCATGTTTGAAGCGGAATAACCAATTGCCGTGCCAACTTCCAAAATTTTTTGAGGATTTTTTTCTTTGCAAAAGTTTTTGAGATATTCTCGTGTGTCTGGCAAAACTATTGGAATATGTTTTTCTTTTGCAAACTCTTCCATTTCTTTTAGTGTTTTCTCTACTTTTTCCATTATTTTTCAATGTCCATTAAAATTGGGATAATGATTGGTTTTCTTCCAATTCTTTTGTAAAATAAATTTGACAAAAGTTGCTTTATGTGTGACCTAATTTCACTTGGGTCACCTGTTGTTAAATCCATTTTTTCTAATGATGCCAAAATAACTTTTTTGGACTCATCCAAAAGTTTTTCTGCCTCGTGAGAGTAAATGAATCCTCTTGCAATAATTTGAGGTCCAACAACAACTTGGCCTTTTTTCCTGTTAAGCCCCAATGCAACAACACAGAAGCCATCATTTGCAAGTTGTTTTCTTTCTTTCAAAACATTTCCGTCCATGTTTCCAAGGCCTGAGCCATCAACCAAAACTTCGCCCCACTCAACATCTTCCGCAAAAGAAACGCCTTGAGGAGTTACTTCAATAACAGAACCGTTGTGTGGAATGAAAATGTCTTTTTCTTTCATTCCAAGTTCCATTGCAAGCCTTTTGTGTGCAAGTTGATGTTTTGCCTCTCCGTGAACTGGAATAAAATATTTTGGTTTCACAAGTTTGTGAATAATCCTAAATTCATCACGGCAAGCGTGCCCTGATGCGTGAACTGTTGCCAAATCATTGTAAACAACAGTGATTCCCTTTTCAATTAAATCGTTAATAATTCCAGAAACTGCCTTTTCGTTTCCTGGAACTGGTGAAGAAGAAAAAATTACAACATCATTTTCTTGAAGTGTGAGCCCAACAAACTCGCCTCTTGCCATTCGAGCGAGTGCAGTTGTTTCCTGACCTTGGCTTCCTGTTGCCAAAACCAAAACTTGTTCTGGTTTTAAGTTTTTAACTTTTGCCATGTCAACAATGATTGACTTGTCAAATGTTACTTCTCCAACTTTCATGGCAACTTCCATGTTGTTAATCATGCTTCTTCCTGCAAAAGCAATTTTCCTGCCATATTCTTTCGCTAGATACATTATTTGTTGCATACGATAAACATTTGATGCAAATGCTGTTATCACAATTCTTTTATCTTTGTATTCTTCAAAAAGTTTGTGAAGAGTTTCTTTCACAACTTTTTCACTTATTGAAAATCCTTCAAACTCAGCGTTTGTGGATTCACACATAAATAATGTGACTCCCCTTTGCCCAAGTTCACCAAAACGAGAAAGGTCGGTTGTTTCTTCGCAAAGTGGTGTGAAGTCAATTTTGAAGTCCCCAGAGTGAACAACTGTTCCAACTGGTGTTTTTATTGCCAAGGCATGACAACCAGCAATTGAGTGGTTAACATGAATAAACTCAACTTGAAAACAACCAATTTTCACAACATCTTTTGGTTTCACAACTTTTGCGTTCATTTTTGACTTTGGAAACTCTTTAAGTTTGTTTTCAATCATCTCAATTGTGAGTCTGCTTGCG
>CAMPBB010000031.1 GCA_946635125.1 uncultured Clostridia bacterium | reverse complement strand
AAGATTGTTGATGTTTTTTGCACTCATTTTTGAGTTTGTTTCCAAAATTTCTTTTGCTGTTTTGTCTGTGTGAAGAACTGCCGAGTTGTTGCCCATGATGTTTGAACGCATTAAATAATCAAGATGCTTTGTTATGTCATCACTTAAAAAATCATCACCCAAAATGATGATATAGCAGTGTGCAAGTCCAAGTTCTTTTCCAATTTTTATTTCAATTGAGTTAATTGCTTCAGCAAGGTTTTTTCCAGTTGAAGAAGTAACCATTTGTTTTGGGGCATAATTTGCAGAAGGTTCTGGAACAAGAATTGAAACAGAAACTTCAATTTCATCAACATGCTTGTCAATTCCAAGCCCAGAGACGATTGAAATTTGTTTTATTTGGCTTTGCTTATAAATTCCTTGTGGCATTAAAATAACCAAAAACAAAACAACACACCAAACAACAATTTTATATTTTAACGCTTTGTTCATTTTTTCTCCTTAAAAGCAATAACAAAATTGCAAGTATAAAAATAATTCCTCCACCAATTCCAACAACAAGTTGCCAAGAAGACAGAATTTTTTGTTCCATCAAAATAATGCTAAAATCATTTAAATAAGCAATTAAAACAATCAAAAATTCGCTAAAAGCAGTTGAAATTAAAGAGCGTTTAAATCCAAAAGTCCACCTTAAAATAAGTGATAAACAATAAAGCATTATGCTAGTTGTTAAAATAAGGGCAATAACGCAAACAACAACACAAAGCCAGTTAAGCCTTCCAAGGTCGGAAACAAATGGATTATATTGTGGAAGGTCTGCCAAAGCAAATTCAACATATGTTGTGCTTGGGCCATACACCAAATAAAACACAAGCGTCACACCCAAAACAAGAATTGTTGCAAAACTTGTTGCCCCCAAAAACTTTAATGAAAAATGCTTAGATAGTTTAATTTTTCCCATAAATAAAAGAAGAATTAAGGCGTTGCCTCGATAAAAAGTTTGTGTAAGCATTCCATTAAAAGTTTTATGCATTCCATCTTCAAAGCATGGCAAAATGTTGTTTAAACTAACTCCATCAATTGATGTTAAAGAGCATAGAATAATTCCAAGTAAAACAAAAAAATAAAATATTTCAACAGTTCTAGAAATTGTTTTAATTCCTTTAATGGAAAAATAGCCACAAACAAAAGCCATTGGCAAAATATACACCCAAACATTTAGGTCTTCATACAAAAATTTCGTAAAAAACGAAAAAGTTTCTTCTGCCAAGAAAACAACTTTAAACAAAATAAAAACAAACATAACAGCAAGAATTATTCTTGAAACAATTTTCCCAAATATTTTGTTTAAAAGTTCAAAAAAAGTTATGTCTTTGTGTTTTATTAGCAAAAAGCAAACAACAAGCAAAATTAAAAGGTCAAAAATTGCACCAAACAAAATGCTCCAAAAAGCATCTTTTTGAGCACTTTCATAAACAATTGGCTGAAAAGTTAAGATTTTTGTGCTTAAAAGAAGAAAAATTGAAATCAAAATAAATTGATGGGTTGTTAGTTCTTTCATTTTTTTAGCCTCACTTTATTTTTGTTTGAAAAACTTTGTGGACGCATAACAAAATCTGTTATAGGCTTTTTAAACATTCCATCTTTTTGGTCACTTTTAACATATGGACCAAATGGAGCAAAATATGGAGCGGAATAGTTTTCCATTCCACACAAATAACCAACCAAGAACAAACTTCCCAAAATAATTCCATAAAAGCCCAAAACCCCACCCAAAATTGTGAACACAAGCCTTAAAATTGAAATTTGAACATTTTGGTTTGGAACGGTGTAACTCATAACCCCAGTTAGTGCAACAATCATCACTGCTGGTGGGCTAATAAGCCCCGCCTTAACTGCTGTGTCTCCCAAAATAAGGGCACCAACAACAGATAGGGCAAGCCCCAAATATCTGGGCATGCGAAGGCTTGCCTCATAAAGAATTTCAAACAAGAAAATAATAAACAAAACTTCCAAAAACGGTGAAAGTGGAATTCCTTCAATGCTGCTTGAAATGCTTATTAAAAGTTTTATGGGAATGAGTTTATAGTGATAAAGCATCATTGAAACATAAAGCCCAGGAAGCATTATTGCAAAAATTGCTCCAAAAAGCCTAAGCCACCTTAAAAATGTTGCTGATGTTGATGTGGAATAATAGTCATTTGAACTTTGAAAATCTTCAATCAAAAGATAGGGAAGAGTTAAAACAATTGGTGAGCCATCACACAAAATGGCAACCCTTCCTTCCAAAATTTTTGAAGCAACAATGTCAGGCTTTTCACTGCTTCCAACTTGCCGAAAAACAGAGTGACGCCGATCTTCCAAAAAGGATGTTAAATAACTTGAATCAATAATTCCGTCAATGTTAATTTTGCTTAACTTTTCTCGAATCAGCTGAACAATTTGCTCGCTTGCAACACCATTTAAATAACAAATCCTAATTTGTGTTTTTGTGTAAGAGCCAATTTCAAGTTTTTCAAAAATAAGGTGTGGGCTTTTAAGGCGTTTTCGAAGAAGAGAGATGTTTGTTGTGATGTCTTCAACAAAACCTTCTCGTGGCCCTTGAATCACCGCACTTGTTGGTGGCTCTGAAACTGTTCTTATTGGCCATTTTGAGCTTCCAACACAGGTAACTTCGGTTTCACCATCAAAAAAAATAATACAAAAGCCGTTGTTTATGTTTGCGATAATTGTGTTAAAATCTTTTTCTTTTGAAACTTGAGCAAAAGAAACAATTTTTTGTATGGCAACATCATTTATTTTTTCATTTTTTTTTGTTTTTGTTTCTTGAAGTGGTTTAATAACTCCAGAAATCAAAAACTGCTTATCAACACACCCATCCAAAAAAATGAGAGCCGATTTCGTTTTTTGAAAAGACATAAACTCTCGCACAATTATGTCTTGCGAGTTATGAAAAGCTTCTTTTATTAGTGAAATATTTTTAACTAATGACTTTGTTAGCATAAAAACCTCATTGTGATGATTGACAGTTTTTTGGTTTATATGCCTTAAATTTTTTAAAAATATGCCTATGCACTTGATTTTTTGTTTCATTTGATTTAAAATATTGTTTATTAAACGGATTTAAGGAGTTTTTTAATGAAAAAAATCAATTTTCCAAAAAGGGTTTTAATAACCGCAGGAATGCCAAATGGAAACAAGCCTCTTCACATAGGGCATATATCAAATTTTATTATTGCAGATTTTTATGCGAGATATATGCGAGACAGAATTGGTGAAGAAAATGTTTTGTTTGTTTGTGGAACAGATGGTTTCGGTTCTTCAACAGAAGAAAAATATCGAAAACTAAAAAAAGAAGGCAAAACCGATTTAACATTGGAAGAATATATCACAAATTTTCACAACATTCAAAAACAAGCGATAAAAAATTATCACATTTCATTCAATAAGTTTTATGCCTCTTGCTTAAATCCAGCCTATGAATTTCACAAAAATGTTTCAGCAAAAATTTTTGAAACTCTTTTAAAAAACGGGAAATTGTTAAAACGAAAAACGGAACAGTTTTTTGACAAAAAAGCCAATATGATTTTAAACGGCAGGCAGGTTGAAGGAAAATGCCCAATTGAAGGATGCAAATCTGAAGTTGGCTATGCAGATGAATGCTCTCTTGGACATCAATATGACCCAAAAGAGTTAATAGACCCAGTTAGCACCATTTCGGGTGAAAAACCAATTTTTAAAACAATCACAAACTACTATATTTCATTAGATGATTATAGAAATGAATTTTTTGAGTTAATCGAAAAACTAAAAACCAATGGAAAAACACCTAAATTTGTGATTAGGGAAATAAGAGATTATTTAACTCGTCCAGCGCTTTATGTGAAAAATGAAAACCAAGAGAAATTGGAAAATGTTTCTTTCAAATTTTTGGAAAAGAAAACAGATGAAACAAAAAATAGGGTTGAGTTCACTTTTGAAAGCGTTGCAGACCGAGATAAGGCTTGTGATGAGTTAATGCAAAAAGGAGTTAGGTTTGCAACAAACAAAACTCTTGCGCCATTTAGAATAACAGGAAACTCATCTTGGGGTGTTCCTGTTCCACAAATTGAAGAAGATGCAAAAGGCTTAACTTTTTATGTTTGGCCAGAATCACTTTGGGCGCCAATTTCTTTCACGCAAACCTATTTGGCTGAAACTCACAGCACTCTTTCGTGGAAGGATTGGTGGCAAAGCAAAGACTGTGTGGTCACTCAGTTTTTGGGGGAAGATAACATCTATTTCTATTGTTTGGCACAACCAGCAATCATTATGGGGCTTAACAACGATAAAAATATTTCACCAGAAGATGGTAAATTGCAAATATCACAATTCATTCCACTCAAACATGTTTTGTTTAATGGTGTGAAAGCAAGCAGCAGTGGGCAATATCGTGCGCCAACAACAGATGAACTTTTGGAGCACTACACATGTGAGCAACTAAGATGCCATTTTTTAAGCATGAATGTTAACAATTCAGCATATCAATTCAAGTCAAAAGTTTTTCAACCACAAGAGTTTGAAAAATCTGGTGACCCAGTTGTTGCTCAAGGAAATATGCTCACAAACATTTATAATCGTTTAATTCGCTCGGTTCTATATAGTTATCAATCAATGTTTAATGGTGTGTTTCCAAAAAATCAGCCAAGTGAAAAAACAAAACAAGAAGCAGTTGCTCTGGCAGAAGCTTATCAGCAAAAAGTTGACGAATTCAAATTTTCAGATGTTGTGATTTTGCTGGATGAATATTTTAGAAAGGCAAATCAAGATTGGGCAATAAGGTCTAAATCAAAAGATATAAACGAACTTGCAGGCTTGCTTGCGGACACCTTGCACATCATAAAAACTGGCATCACACTTTTGCATCCAATTGCGCCAAGCGGGGTGGAACTTGTTATGAAATATCTAAAAGCAGACAAAAAACTTTTTGATTGGAATAACATTGAAAAGTCGTTTTTTGAAATTTATGAAGATGTTGATTGTTTTGAGTTTTTGGAGCCGCAATTCGATTTCTTTAAAAAACATGAAACGCAAATATAATTAAAGAGGGAATAATAAATGGAAAAACTAACAAGTAAGAAACTTATGAACATGTGGACAAAATATTGGACTGAAAATGGTCACCAAAAAATTGAAGGTGCATCACTTATTCCAAATGATAATTCAGTTTTGTTCACAACAGCAGGAATGCAACCACTTATTCCATATTTGATGGGAAAGCCTCATCCAAAAGGGAAAAGATTGTTTTCAATTCAACCATGTTTGAGAACAAATGACATAGATTCAGTTGGAGACAACCGTCACCACACAATGTTTTTTATGCTTGGAAACTGGAGTGTTGGAGATTATTTTAAAGAAGATGCAATTAAGTGGAGTTACAACTTTTTAACAAACGAGAAATGGTTAAACATTCCAAAAGAAAAATTGGCTGTCACAGTTTTTGAAGGTGACCAAAGAGTTCCAAGAGATGAAACAAGTGCTGGGCTTTGGAAGGAATGTGGAATTCCAGAAAACAGAATCTTTTATTTCCCAAAAGAAGATAACTGGTGGGAAATTGGGGGCGGAGTTGGACCTTGTGGACCAGACACCGAAATTTTTTACGACACAGGAAAACCTTCTTGTGGACCAAACTGTAATCCATCTTGTGACTGTGGAAAATGGGTTGAAATTTGGAACAATGTGTTCATGGAATTCGTTGTTGAAAAGGCAGGAGACCCAATAAAGAAACTTCCTCAACAAAATGTTGACACTGGAATGGGAATGGAGCGAGTTGTTTCTGTTTTGAATGGCTTTAAATCAACCTATCAAAATGACTGTTTTATTGACGCCATTTCAGTTTTGGAAAAATTGTCAAACAAAACATTCAATTTTGAAAGCAGTAGCGGAAAACCTTTTGCAATCATTTGTGACCATTTAAGGGCTGCGGTATTTTTGCTTGGAGACCAAAAGCCAACTGTTCCATCAAATGTGGGGCAGGGCTATATTTTAAGAAGGCTCATTCGCCGTGCTGTTAACTCATCAAGAGCATTAAATTTTGATGCTCACAAGTTAACAGAAGTTGCAAAGTGTTTTATTGACTTTTACAAAGATGAATTTCCTTTGTTTATTGAAAAAGAAAACTTTATTTTAAGTGAACTTGAAAAAGAAATTGAAAAGTTTAACAAAGCCTTGGATGGAGGGCTAAAAGAGTTTGCAAAAGTGACAAACTCATTAAATGAAGGGGAAATGATTGACGGAAAAACAACTTTTAGGCTTTTCGACACATTTGGTTTTCCAAAAGAATTAACAATGGAACTTGCTGCAGAAAAAGGCTTAAAAGTTGATGAAAAGGGCTTTGATGAGGCATTTAAAGAGCATCAACAAAAGTCAAGAGATAACAGCGGAGCAATGTTTAAGGGCGGAGTTTCTGAGGCGCAAAGCGAAGAAGACAAAGTTATTTTGGCAAGGCTTCACAGTG
>CAMPBB010000030.1 GCA_946635125.1 uncultured Clostridia bacterium | reverse complement strand
AAATCCTTTGACAAAATTCAGCACCGATTTATGATTGAAACTCTTCAAAAAATGTTTGAAGCTGGAATGAGCATTGCCAGAATTAACTTAAGCCATGGAACATATGAAACACTTCAAGAACTAATTGACACCGCAAAACCATTAAGAAAAAAAGGTTTGGGGCTTTTAATCGACACAAAAGGTCCAGAGATGAGAATTGGAACTTTTGAGAAAAATGAAGTTGAACTTAAAAAAGGTCAAAAATTCACATTAACAACTCGTGGAGTTTTGGGAAACGAAAACGAAGTTAGGCTTAGATATAAAATCTTGGTAAATCAAGTAAACCCTGGCGACACAATTCTTGCAAACAATGGTCAAATAAAACTTAAAGTTATGGAAGTAACAAACACAGACATTATCACAAAAGTTGTGTTTGGTGGAAAACTTTCAAACAACAAAAGCCTTAATGTTCCAGGGGTTGTTCCAGCAGCACCATATCTTTCTGAACAAGATAAAAAAGACATTTTGTTTGGAATGAAAAATAAGCCAGACTATTTGGCACTTTCTTTTGTGTCTTGCGCGCAAGATGTTAAAGATGTTAAGAAATTTTTAAAAGCAAACAAATGTGATTATGTTAAAATTATTGCAAAAATTGAAAATGCAGCAGGTGTTAAAAACGCAAGCGAAATTTTGAAAGAGTGCGATGGTTTAATGGTTGCTCGTGGTGACCTTGGGGTTGAAATTCCACTTGAAAAGCTTCCAATGATTCAAAAGAAACTCATTTCTCTTTGCAATGTTAGAAGAAAATTTGTTGTTGTTGCAACAGAAATGCTTGAAAGCATGACATATTCGCTTCGTCCAACAAGAGCAGAAGTAACAGATGTTGCAAACGCAATTTATGAAGAGGCAAACGCAACAATGCTTTCTGGGGAAACATCAGTTGGAAAGGATCCAGTTTTGGTTGTTCAAACAATGACAAAAATCATTCGTGAAGTTGAAAAAGTGATGTATGACACAAAAATTGAATTATAAAAAACAGCCCACAATTTTGGGCTGTTTTTTTATAGCGTTATATCATCATTTTTGTTTTTCACTGTTTTTGTTTGCAAGTTACTTTTCATGTGAGCAGGTTTTATTGGGCAATTTATTTCTTTTAAGTTTATTGCGTCGCATAAAAAGTCTTCGGGCTTACTCTGCAGGTCTGGAGCATTGAAAGTTGTTAATGCTGTTGCGTTTTTAAAACATTGCTCTTGCATTGTGATTAACCACGGCAGGTTTGCTGTTTGTAGATATGGAACATCACTAAAACATCCACTTTGCAGATGTTCCAAGCTAGATAGGTTTAATTCTGTGATAATAGGGTGATGAAAACTGCCTTCATCTATTGTTGATAGGTTATCTGCTTCAATTTTTGCAAGGTGTGAACAGTTTGCAAAACAATGCGCACCAATGTGCTTGGTTTGTGGCAAAATAATTTCATCCAACAACTCACAATCTGCAAAACAATCTTGATGTATATTTTTTGTTTTTGGTAGAATAAGTGTTTTAAGGACAGGGATTTTTTGGAAACAACATTGTTCTAATAATAAAAGCTCTGGTGCGTCAATTTGTTCTAGTGCCAGCATATTGGCGAAACAGTTTTCGCGTATTATTTTTGTGTTAGGTAGAATTAGTTCTTTTAAATATTTGTTTTCACAACACAAACAGCCATTTTCAACTTCTTTAACACTGGTGACAACACATTTTTTTAACTCTGGGGTAAACCCTAGTGAGCCGGCAGTAAGAACTTTAAGTTGTGGTGCATAAAAAATTTTAAGCATTGGTGCGTTGTGCAAAATTGTTCCATTTGTTATTTTCAAATTTGGAGCAAAAAATTCTGTTAGCTTGGGGGCGTAAAAAAGAGCCTTTCCTTTAATTTCTGTTATTTTTTCAATTTCAATTTGCTGTAGTTCATAGGCATTCACAAGGAAGCCATTATCACACTTTACTAAGTTGTTGGCTTTTAATGTGATTAATTTGTCTGCATCATACAAAAAATTTATTCCAGCTATTTTTAAGTTTGGGAATTCCGCTGTTTTAACAAATGGCGCCCTAAAACAGTCATGTCCAGATTCTTCTAGCTCTGGAAAAAACAAAGATTCACCTTTGTAACTCTGAAAACACCTATTTCCCAATTTTTTAATGTGAGATAAATCTATGTTAACATTATCATACCAAAATCTAAAAAATTCATCTCCAGTTTGTTCAATTTGCGCCGTTATGGTTAATGGAAATTCGTCTTGTGCACTGCATTCTATTGCGCTTGCCAAAAAGTTGCTTCCAACAACTTTTAGGTTTGGGGTGTCTAGAAATTGCAGGTTTCTTTGGTCTGTTAAAAAATTGTCGCCAACTTTGGTTATGTTGTGGTTTTTGTAAGAAATTATTTGGCTGTTGTCGTTGACACCAATAATGATGTTTTCTCCACTTTCTGGAGTAATAACAATTTCTCTGCCATTTTTGGTTAGCTTTTCTTGAATGGATTTAATTTTACCAATGGATTCAGTAAAGGCGTCGTGGTCTAGTTTTTTGTCTTTTGTGTTATTGTAGCAAACTATGGTTTTTTCTTTTTTATCTATAATATATTTTTCCACAACAATATATCTAGCTCTGTCAAATGTTTTTAATTCAAAATTATCCAAAATAATGTTATTAGAACCATAAACGATGTTATCTCTTTCAAAGTTCATTCTATAAAGTTTTCCACCAATCTGTAGATATGGATAAAGATCTAGCCCCTCAAAATTTGCTGTGTTTGCTTGTATGTTATAATCCCTTTCCATCGCGTTTTTAAGCCCAGGAATAATGTTATCCAAATTATTTCCAAAAGTTGCATCAGAGTTGTTCACACTGTGATTATATCTATTTTTGATAGAAAGTGTGGAAGGTGCTTTTTTGGTGTATTGAATTGAAATCACGCTTGTGCCATATTCATCTTGCCTTTTGGGGGTATCAAAATTTTCTCTTTTAATTTCACTAACATTTTTTTTAACAGCAAACCACACTCGGCAATAATCCAATCTTCCACCACGAAAAGTGCAAAGGCTTTCGCTAGGTTCATAATATTTTTTAAAACTTTGGATTTCTTCCTCTGTTTGGCATTCTGGATACAAAATATAACCAGCTTCATCAAAAAGCTCTTTGGCAGATTTGTTTGCTATAACTGTTGGTTTGTTTTGTTCCACATCCACAAAAGAGTAAATAAAATTTTTAAAGATCTCTTCATAGTCTATGCCCTCATTGTCATCAAGTTTCATGTCTTGCATAAAAGATCTTGTTGGGGCTAAATGGTCGGCTATCAGTTGTTTTAAAAGACCAGGTTGTTCTAAAAGTGTTGGAAACAGTGTTCTACACATTTTTGCAAAGTCTTTACCATAATGTTTTTTAATATATTTTAAATCTTCATTATCTTTTAAACTCATTATCCATAAATCCTTTTAAGAAGCGTTTTTTTGCCGTTGTGAGAAAGAACTGCAAAATCTTCTTCGTTCTCACTTTTAAAAAAATCTTCTAATGTGTTTTTGCACGCTTCAAAAGCATATGGCTGGCAAAACCCTTCATATTTTTTGTTTAGGAGTTCTTCAAAAATAAGAAGTTTATCGCCAATTTGTGGTTCAATTCCAAAAAATTGAAAAATTAGTTCATATTCTTTTTTTGTTTTTGTGTCTTTAAGAAAGTATGCCCCAAATTTGCTTTTTTTCGTTATTTCAAGCATCATTTTCTCCTTTTAACCATATTTTACAATATTCAAAAACATAAGTAAAGCAATTTTAAAGTTGTGGGGTTGACAAAAAAGCTGTTTTTTGCTATAATACAAGTAGAGGTGAAAAATATGTTTTGTAAATATTGTGGTGAAAAACTTGATGACAAAATTTTAAACGAAAAGCACATTGCTTATTGCCCTAGTTGTGGCAAAGTTAACAAGCAAAAAGCTGAAGAAGATTTAGCAACAAAGCAAACTCAAAACGAAAACATCAAAATTGATGGTGAAAACTACAACACAAAGGTATACCAAAAAGATAGCGGAAGTGCTTTGTGGGGACTTTTGGGATTTTTTTTCCCACTAGTTGGATTTATTTTATATCTTTGCTGGATAAAAACATCACCAAAGAGTGCAAACTCTGCAGGTGCAGGAGCTCTTATTTGTGTTGTTTTGGGAATTATTGCAACCCTTGTGTTTGTTGTTCTTTCAATGTTCACAAACATAACACTTCCAGCTGAATTCTTTTATTAAAAAATAGTGCTTTTTGGCACTATTTTTTTTGTTTTCATATTGTTTTTTTAATTTTTATATGCTATAATTTTTTAAAATTTCAAAAAAGAGGAGGAAATTTGTTAATTTTATAGTTTTTTGGGCTATAAAATTTTTTGTTTTTGAGTGATTTAACTGAGTTTTAAAACATGAAAAAGTTTTTAGGAGGATATTTTGGAAGAAATAGAGCAAAACAAAAGTTTAAGTAAAAAGGAACAAAGAAGGCAAAAGCGTTTAGAAAAACAGCAGAAAAAAGATTTTGAACGCTATGGATTAAAACCAGAAGACTTAAAGGGTGCAAACAAAATAACAAACGAAGAAGCAAAGAAAGGTTATCCAGCTTTAAGAAAATGTTTAAGATATTTTAAAGATTACAAAGGTTATTTGTTTTTAATTGTTTTTTGTGCTCTTGTGTATATGGGCATTGGAATTGTAACCCCAATTCTTATGCAACACACAATAGATTATATAACAGTAGCTCAATATAATACCGCCATAAGGTTTGCCCTCATTTTTTTAAGTGCCTGCATTGTTTCAGAATATATTTGCTATTTTTGGAATGTTGTTTCAAGGGTATGTTTTCAAAAGGTTGTTATGAAATTAAAAATAGACCTTATTGATGGTGTTGCAAAAACTAAAACGAAAAAATTTGATGACACAAATTCTGGAACAATAATTTCTCGAGTGAATAATGACGCAGATGAGGTTGCCAATGTTGTTGGTGTTGTTATTGATTGGGTGGCTGAAATTCTTGTTGGAATTGGATTTATGATTTATTTATTTTTCATAAATGTTTATCTTGGTTTGCTTATTTTTGTTGGAGTTGTTATATTGTTCTTTTTATATAGATTTTATCAAAACTATGTTTACAGAATGAACAAAAAACAAAAAGTTGTTAGAGACAAGCAAGTTGGAATGACAACAGAAATAATTCGCGGAATTCGTGACATAAAGAGTTTGAACATAAAAAACAACATTTTGGCAATTTTTCACAAACAAATTTTGTTTAGGAAAAACATAGTTGTTGATAGAGTTAAAAAATCATCTTTAATACGGAGCACATTGAGAGCTTTTGAGGTTGTGATTCAAGTTGGAAGCATTTTGTTTGGAATTTATCTTTTGCAAATTGGCTCAATTTCACTTGGTGGATTGTTGCTTGGAATTATGTATTTTAGTCGAATTTCTTGGTTTATTCAAGGCTTTCAACAATTGGTGGAATCTGTTAAAGAAGCAAGCGTTGCTGCTGAAAGAATTTGTGAAATTTCGGACGATGGAGCTTATCCAAAAGAAAAATTTGGAAACAAACAAATCAAAAATCCAAAGGGTGAAATTGAATTTAAAAATGTGTTCTTTTCTTATGATGGAGTGACACCAGTTTTTGAAGGATTGAACCTAAAAATTGAGCCAAACGAAGCAATTGCCTTTGTTGGAAAAAGTGGACAAGGAAAATCAACACTTTTAAGTTTAATTCCAAAACTTTATGAGGTTAATTCTGGAAAAGTGACAATAGACGGCGTTGATATAAAAAAACTTAGTGAAAGTGGACTTAGAGATTTGGTGACAGTTGTTCCACAAACACCTTACATATTTAATGATAGCATTAAAGAAAACTTAAAGTTTGTTAAAAATGACTTAACAGACGAAGAAATGATTGAAGTTTGCAAAAAAGCACAAATTCACGATTTTATTATGAGCAAAGAAAAAGGTTATGACAGCATTGTTGGAGAAAACGGAGTTATTCTTTCTGGTGGTCAAAAACAAAGATTAGCGATTGCCAGAGCACTTTTAAAGAACAGCAAAATCATTTTATTAGATGAAGCAACAAGTGCGTTAGACAATGAAAACCAACAAAAAATTCAACAGGTTATTGATGGATTAACAAAAGACCACACAGTTATTATTGTTGCCCACAGGCTTTCAACCGTTGTTAATTGCAACAAAATATATTTGGTTGAAAATGGCAAAATTGTTGATGGTGGAACTCATGACTATATGATGAAAAACTGTAAAGCATACAAAAACCTATACAAAATTGAGAAGAAATCTGTTGAATAAAACACAAGCACCACAATTTTGTGGTGTTTTGTTGTTAAGGGAGAAGCTGTTCAAGCCTTAAAAACAAAATTTTCACTTGATAAATGTGGGCTGTTTGTGTTATACTTTTATTGATTTTTATAAAGAAGGACAAAAAAATGTATGATTTTAAAAATTTAGATAAAAAATGGAAAAGTTATTGGATAGAAAACAAAACTTTTAAAACAGACACAAAAGATTTTTCAAAGCCAAAATATTATGTTTTGGACATGTTCCCATACCCATCTGGAGAAGGTCTTCACACTGGGCATATGGAGGGTTACACAGCAACAGACATTGTTGCAAGAATGAAAAGGAGACAAGGCTTTAATGTTTTGCACCA
>CAMPBB010000029.1 GCA_946635125.1 uncultured Clostridia bacterium | reverse complement strand
CTTCTTCAATTTCAAACAAATATTTTTTAAGTTCTTCTTTGCTTGCAAAACAAACAGCATAAATTCTTTGAAGCATTTTGTTTTTGCTGTCGCCACGCCAATAAGCTCCTGCAATGCTGGTAAGTTTAAAAGCGGCGCTTCTTAAATCTTTGCTATTATCAACATGTGGGCCAGCACAAAGGTCAACAAAATCACCACTTGTGTAAATGGAAACTTTTTCGTCTTGAATTCCATCAATGAGTTCAAGTTTGTATGGCTCGTTTTTAAACATGTTTTTTGCTTCTTCTTTTGTTACAAAACTTTGTGTGAACTCAAAATCTTTTTTAATGATTTCCTTCATTTTGTTTTCAATTTTTTCCAAGTCTTCTGGAAGAATTGCAACTGGAATGTCAAAGTCATAATAAAAGCCGTTGTCTATTGCTGGACCAATTGCGAGTTTAACATCTTTGTAAATTTCTTTCACAGCCTCTGCCATAACATGTGAAAGGCTGTGTCTAATGCGCATAATGTCTTGCATTTTTTGTTTTCTCCTAATAAAAATTATTTTATGACTAAATTATAATCATTTTTTTATGTTTAGTCAATAAACTTTTCTAAAATTGGACAATTTGTTTGTTTTT
This sequence comes from uncultured Clostridia bacterium, assembly GCA_946635125.1. Taxonomy (GTDB): domain Bacteria; phylum Bacillota; class Clostridia; order Christensenellales; family UBA1242; genus UBA7584. The sequence continues at coordinate 6,127 of CAMPBB010000029.1, read as the reverse complement.
TTTAATGTTTTTTGTTAAAATGTTAACAATAAAAATGTTGGAGGAAAAATGAAACAAAGAAAAGTTGGTCTTATGATTTTGTGGGCTATTTTAACTTTTGGAATTTATTATATTGTTTGGAACTATAAATTTCAGGGTGATGTTAGAGAAGAAACTGGCAAAGGCATTATGCCTTGGGGGCATTTGTTAATTTTTCTTGTTCCACTTGTTAACATTGTTTATTTTGTGTTTTGGATTTTCACAATTGATTCAAGGCTTGCTTTTATGGGAGCAAAAAAAGGAAATTTGGGAGTTATTTATCTTCTTTTGTCAATAACTATTATTGGTTATTTGTTTGTTCCAGCAATCATTCAAAGCAAAGCAAACAACTTGGGGACAATTGAAGTTTCACAAAAAGACAAAACTCAAACTGAACTTAGGGTTGACAAATATGCAAAATATTTTAATAAATAAAAAGACCATTTCTGGGTCTTTTTTCTTTTTCATAAGTTTTTGCTGTTGACTATTTTGTTGTTGTTTGTTATAATTAGAATATAAGGCAAAAAGAGGAGGAAATGGTGATGACAGGTGTTTTAAAAGGTGCTTTAATTGAAAGATATTCAATGGATGAAAAAAAGATTGTTATTGACGGACAAGCTTACACTGTTTTAAGGCTTAAACAAGATTTTGGGCGTTATTACAAAAAAGGTGAAGTTTGTGCATATGTTTCAACAAATCTTTCTGGCAACGTTCAAGTCACAAACTCAATATTTCTTCCAGATAAAAATGATAAAACAAAATTTCCAATCCTAAAAAGTGGAAAAGGTGGGAGATTTATTGCAAAAGATTGTTCCTTTGTGGGAGATGTGACATGTTTAATTGGAAGTAATTCTGGAATAAAGTTTAACCATGCAAGCGTTTCAGGAAACAATGTTAAATTTGAAACAACAATGGCTGGTCTTGCAACTGTTAGTTTTTCTTCTGTTGATGGACAAAATATTTGGGTTAGAGATTCTGATATAACAAACTATGAAGTTCAAGGTGCAAACATAACAATGTTTCAACAAAGTTTGCTTGGTAGCAAAGACGGAAACCTTGTGATTGGTGATGGAATAACATTAACTGCTTTTAATGATGCTTTAAACTATATTGAAGAAACAAACATTGAAGGTGATAATGTTGCAATAAAAAATGCTTCAACTGTTAAAAACATTTTAATTGGTGATGGCACACTTGTTGACAACAGTGAAATTGTTTGTGAAAAAGGCTTTCTTGAATTAAAAGACGCAACAATTGTTGAAGAGGCAAAAATTCATAATTTTGGAGATAAAACAAAGATTGTTGATTCAACAATTGAAAAAAGTGATATAACAATTGGAAAGAATCAAGATTTGGCAAAACTTAAAGATGAAGACAGAGTTTTTGAAGTTAGCAAAAGTGTTGTTAGTTCTTGCTCTGGTGATATGCCCAAAACTGTGCAAAATAGTTTGCTGCAAAACTGCTCAAACATTTGTCAGTATAAAAAAATTGAAACAAGCCATGTTGTTAATGAAGAATATGAACAACCACTTTTTAACGGATTATTGAAAAGATTTGGTTTTGACAAAGCTTTTTATGCAGATGACTTAGCACATGTTTATGTGTCAACAAACATATATGAGGATTTAAATTCTCACCTAAAAACAGTTAAACAAGAAAATGCAAAGAAACTAGAAGAAGAAAAAACAGATAAAAATGATTTAGACCTTGTGTTATTTTAAAAGCGTGGTGCAAAAAACAACGCTTTTTCTTTTTTTGGCAGTAAAAAAAAAGAGCATGTTTTTGCTCTTTTTTATTTTATTCTAACAAGTTCAATACCTGATTCTTTTAATAGGTCCAAAGCAAATTTGTCGGGGTAATCTTGTTTGTAAACAATTCTTTTAATGCCAGAGTTAATTAGCATTCTTGAACAAAGAGAACATGGTTGGTGTGTTACATAAATGCTTGCACCATCAATTGAAATTCCCATTTTTGCTGCTTGAACAATTGCACTTTGTTCTGCGTGAACAGAATAACACATTTCTTGCCTTGTTCCACTTTCAATTTTTAGGTCATCTCTTAAACATTTGCCTCGCTCCATGCAACTTTTAATTCCAGATGGGGCACCATTATAACCAGTTGAAACAATTCGATTGTTTTTAACAATAACTGCACCAACTTGTCTGTTTTCTCTAATGCAAGTTGACCATGATGCAATCATTTCTGCAACTTTCATGTAGCGTTCATCCCACATTTGTTGTTTGTTTTGTTGTTTTTTCATAACTTATTATTCCTCACCTTGTGGTTTTTCCGGATTTGTTTGCTGAGTCTTAGGTTGAGTGTTCACATTTGGTGCTCCATTTGGAGCAATTGGAGGGCGAGGAGGCATGGTTTGAGAAGCTTGTGGATTTTGTGGCATTGGTTGACCATTTGGAGTGATTGGAGGTCTTGGAGGCATTGGTAGAGGTTTTCCATCAGGTCCCAAAGCTGGCATTGGTGGTCTTGGATGAATTGGTTGACCATTTGGACCCATGACAGGTGGTCTTGGAGGCATTGCATGCATCTGTGGTGCATTTTGTTGCCCAGGATTTACTGCATTTGCTGTAACAGTTTGAGAACCTTGTTGTTGACCATTTGGAGCGTTTGGAGTAATTGGAGGGCGAGGAGGCATTTGCTGACCATTTTGTGTTTGTGCTTGCGGTGGAATGTTTGGACCTTGTTGTTGACCATTTGGACCCATAACTGGGGCAACTGGTGTTTGTTGTGAAGGTTGTTGTGCTTGTGCTGTTTCTTGAGATTTTTGTTCTGCTTTAATTTTTGCATCACGCTCATAACCAAGTCCAAATTCACTTTGGTCTCTTGTTGATGTGCAGAACATCCACACAGCAGATATAATCAAAAATAATCCAAAAACAGTTCCAATATAATAGTTTTCATTGCTTAAAATTGAACTTATGTTAAACACTGATGCAAAAACATCAATTGCAATAATAACAATTAAGGCAAAGCTTGCAAAAAAGTGGAAACTGTTTGCTCTGTGGGGAGCATATGGTTCGTCACCAATAAATCTAAAAACAATTCCCAAAATTGCAAGAATAAGAGCAATTCCAATCAATGCATATTCAACATATGCCAAAATGTTTTCGGCGCCTGATGTTAGGTTTGCTGGCTCCAATGAATCTTTAAAAATAAGAGCAAGTGTTGAAGCCATAATGCTTCCCTTAAACATTCCGCTACTTTTGCTTAATCCCATAAAAAGTGAACTCAAAGCACACAAAAACAAAATGATTGGCAAAGCAAGTTTAAGATAAAAGCCAACTGCACCAAAAAAGTCGGCATTTAGGTTTGGAATGATTGTTGTCCAATCCCATGGCTTAAATCCAAAGTTTTTGTCCATAAAACTTGGCAAAAAAAGTAAGAAAATAATAAGTCCAACAAGCAAGGCAAAAATTCCGCCAACAATATAACTTGTTTTTTTCTTGCTTTTTGGCATCTCTGGGTATAACATGTTTTTCCTCCAATTTTTAATTTCCGTTTTTTAATTTTAACAAAACAAATAATAAAAGACAAATGTTTTTATGCGTTTTTTGCTGTTTTTCTTCTTTCAACGCTTTTTTTCGTGCATTTATCCAAATAATCCAAAATATCATCAAAAACTTCTTGTTTGTTTGTTTCATTTAAAAGTTCGTGCCTAGCACCTTCATAAATTTTAAATTTTCTAAGTTTAACACCAAGGTTTTCATAAAGCGTGTTTAGTTTTGTTGCAAGCTTTGAAAAACCGCCAACGGGGTCTTGTGAGCCAGAAATAATCATCATTGGCTTATGTTTGTTAATTTGCGCCAAATTGTCTTTTTTATAAATCTTTTTAAGGTTTTTGAAGAAAGAATAATAAAAGTTGTGACTGCAAATAAATCCGCAATATTCATCTTTGTTATATTTTTGAAAAACTTTTTCATCACGAGTGAGCCAGTTGCCGTTTTCAAAGTGCTTTGCATAAGAACCAAAACTTAGGCGAGCAATTAGTTTTGCTTTTTTGCCTTTTCCACAAAATGCTCTTGCAAAACTGCTAACAACAAGCCCCATTGAAACACTGAAATCACCCTTCATGTTTGCACTTCCACAAAAAATCACGCCCTTATATTTGTCATAAATTTCAATGTATCTTTGAAGAATAAATGACCCAAAACTGTGCCCAAACACCAAAAGCGGAAGAGATGGATATAATTCATTTAAAAGGTGAGAAAAGAAAATTGCGTCATTAACACTGTCCATAAACAAATCACCATCATATTTTCCAAGTGCTCTGGTGCTAACAGATGTTTTTCCGTGTGCTCTTAAATCAAAAGCAAAGCAAACATAATTATTTTTGTTTAAAAATTTTGCAAATTCATCATAGCGAAGAGAATGTTCACTCATTCCATGAATAATTAAAACAACACCTTTTGGATTTGTTGTTTCATCCCAAAGTCTTGTGTATATTTTTGCGCCATCAAAACTGTCAACATATTTTGCTCCTGTCATAGTTTTTTCCCCCTTTCTTAAATTGTTCTTTTAATTGCGTTTTTCCATTTTTGATATAATTCTTGTTTTTGTTCTTCTGTTATTTTTGGTAAATATGTTCTTTCCTCTTTGTAACGAGATTTAATGTCGTTTAAATTTTGAAAAACATTTAAGGCAAGACCACACAAATAAATAACTCCCATTGAAGTTGATTCCACTTCTTTGCTTTTGACGAGTTTTCTTTGTGTCATGTTGCTGGTTGTTTGCATGCAAACTTCACTGTTTGAAACACCGCCATCAACTTTGATTGTTTTGCCAATAAACGAAAAATCTTTGTCCAGAACAGAGAACACATCAAAAACAGAATAGGCAATTCCTTCCAAAACGGCTCTTGCAATGTGAGTTTTTTGTGTGTTTAACAAAATTCCAATAAGGCTTGCTTTTGCGTTTGGTTCCCAATAAGGTGCTCCAAGCCCTGTAAACGCTGGAACAAATTGTGCTTCATTTGTGTTGCTCACTTCCAAAGCCAGTCGGTCACAATCTTTTGGGCCATGAGTTAACCCAATGTTTTCAAGCCAGTCAACAGCCGAACCACAGTTAAAGATGCTTCCTTCAATTGCATATGTGATTGGCTTGTTTTCAAGTTTTAAGGCAATTGTTGTCACAAGTTTGTGTTTGCTTAGAAGAAAATCATTCCCTGTGTTTAACAGCATAAATGAACCTGTTCCAAAAGTTATTTTGGCGTCACCTTTTGAAAAGCACATTTGCCCAAAAAGTGAACTTTGTTGGTCACCACAAATTCCAGCAATTGGAATTTGTTTTCCATCAAAACTATAATATCCAACAACTTTGTTGTTTTCAACAATTTCTGGAAGGATTGTTTTGTCTATGCCAAAAATTGACAAAAGCTTTTCATCCCATTTTCCAGTTTTAATGTTTAAAAGCATTGTTCTTGATGCGTTTGTTATGTCGCTAACAAAACTTTGCTTATTTGTTAGCCTAAACACCAAAAATGAGTCAACTGTTCCAGCACAAAGATTGTTTTGTTTTAAAAGAGTTTGCGCTTTTTTGTTGTTTTTTAAAATCCACCTAAATTTGCTGGCACTAAAATATGCATCTGGAACAAGCCCAGTTGTTTTAAAAATGTAACTTTGTGTTGTTTTGTCTAGGCTTTTAATAAAATCAGCTGTTCTTCTGCATTGCCAAGAAATTGCTGGGGCAATTGGCATTCCAGTTTTTTTGTTCCACATGATGCTTGTTTCTCTTTGGTTTGTGATTCCAATCCCATAAACAAGAGAAGGGTCCAATTTTTCCAAAACATCGTCAAGGCATGCTTTGGATTTCTGGAAAATTTCTTCAGCATCTTGTTCAACCCAACCAGGTTGCGGATAAATTGTTTTTAATTTTTCTTTTCTTGAAAGAACAACTTCATTTTTAAAAGCATCAAAAACAACAGCTCTAACACTTGATGACCCCTCATCAATTGCAATAATATATTTTTTCATAGAAAGCCCCCTTTTTTGTTATTATAACAAAAGAAGCACAAAATAAGCAAATATAATTTTAAAACTTTTCATTTTATTTGCCTTTTTAAAAATAATTTAGTAAAATGAAAAAAGTAAATCTAAAT
>CAMPBB010000028.1 GCA_946635125.1 uncultured Clostridia bacterium | reverse complement strand
AACTTTTTGAAAAAAATTTTTTGGCTGGGGTGGCAGGATTTGAACCTACGCATGCAAGAGTCAAAGTCTTGTGCCTTACCACTTGGCTACACCCCTAAGTGTGAGCCTAGTTTTGGGACTTCACTCTTGCTCGGTCCTCTTGCATGCGTTGCACGCACCTTTGTTTTAATCTCCCAAAAGTTTGGGGTTGCCTCGCTTTTTGGCTACTTGGCAGGGGTGGAAGGATTCGAACCCTCGAAATGCTTGAGTCAGAGTCAAGTGCCTTACCGCTTGGCGACACCCCTTTATCACAAAAAACTGTGATGAATTAGTGGGGTGAAAGGTGGGACTCGAACCCACGACCTCCAGGGCCACAACCTGGCGCTCTACCAGCTAAGCTACATCCACCATAGTGGGGTCACCCCTAATGGCACGCCTGGAGGGACTCGAACCCCCGACCTACGCCTTAGAAGGGCGTTGCTCTATCCAGTTGAGCTACAGGCGCATATGTGGGAGATTATTGAATTTCTATATTCTACGATATAGTGGAGCGAGAGAGGGGAATCGGACCCCCGTAGCCAGCTTGGAAGGCTGGAGCTCTACCATTGAGCTACTCTCGCACATAAACTTTTTTTAAGTTACTCAAAAAGTTTATCATATCTAAAAGCACTTGTCAAGTGCAAAATGAAAAAAAATCAAATTTTTAATAACCAAAAAAATGGCTCAAAACAAGCCACTTTTTTTCATTTTAAAGCTAAATTTTAAGTTTTTTAAACTCTTCCATCACTTCTTCAAAAGTTTTATTGTAAACAAAGTCGCAATCCATTGGTGCTTCCACCAAATATTTTTCCTCTACCCCATTTTTAATAAATCGTTCTGGGTCCACAAAAATCACTTTTAGTCCATGTTCTCTTGCTTGCTTTTCAACTTGTCTGCGGTCGGCATGACAACCAAAAGTTATGAGAGATTTTGCTTTTGGGTCAAAATTTATGTTTTGAATGTAATTATCTTTTTGATATGTTCGCAATATTAACTCTGGAATGTTTTGCCTTTTTATGAGCCTATCAAAGTTATTGTTTAAAACAGTTCCAACAAAAACACCTTTTTTGTATAAATCCTTAAAAGTTTCATAGCCTTCTGTTGGCTGTGCTTTTAAGCACTTTAATGGTGTTTGACTAAAATAAATGAGTTTTTCTTTTGGAGATGAGAAAAAAACTTTCAAAAATGTGTCTTCACTTCCAAAATAAAACTTTTTTTTGTGATGATTTTGAACTTTGTATGTTTCATGCATAACATAAAGTGGGTCAATCCCAGCATCAATTGAAGGTCCGCACCCCATTTCAACTTGTGCTGGCAAGAATTCTTTTATTTCTTCAAGTGAATTTATGTAAGTTGGTTTTTGCCTTACCCCTGGAACCCTAAACATTTTTGTTGAGTGTTCCCACATTCTGTCATACTCTTTTTGATAATCATAACCCTTGCTTGCAATAATCACATCAACAGTGTTATAATTTTCTGGAAAAGTTATGTTTGCAAGTTTGTTTTTTGGGTGACAATCATAAACTTTAACATAAACACACAAATCTTCCATTTCAAAAACATTTTTTGAAATTTCAGTGAAATTTTTCTTTAATGGCACAAGAAAATCGTTCATATATTTTTCATTTTCTTCTCTTGGCAAAGTGCTTGAAACATAAATATATGCTGTTTTTAAGGAAAAGAAATTATCCACTGTGCAATATGAGTTATAAATGTGAAAATATCTTCTTCTTTGAGTTGTTTTGTCAACATAATTTGATTGCCATGCATTTTCTTTTCTTTGATTTCTAAACCACATGCCCTCAAAAATTAGTTCATTATTTTTATTTAAAAAATATTTTTTAAACTCTTCTTCTTTTTCTAAACTTAATTTTTCAATTTTTAATGGAAACATTTTATTTTTCTCCGTTCTTTTATTATTTTAGCACAACAAATCATTTTTGTCTATGCCAAAAACGCATAAAAATTTTGTTAAATTTTGTTATTTTATTGCATAAAAAAATATATTATGCTATAATTTTTGAATAAAAGGAGAGGAAAAAATGAAATTTTTTAGTGAATTTAAGAAATTTATAACACGCGGAAACATTTTGGACCTTGCTATTGGTGTTATTATTGGTGGTGCTTTTTCAGCAATTGTCACAGCTCTTACAAACAAAATTTTGATGCCAATTATTAACTTAATTGTTTATGCTTGCACAGGTGGACAAAGTGTTAACCTCATAACTGTTTTAAACGGACAAGACTATTTGATTGATGATGGGGCTGGAAACATGATTGTTAACAGTGCATGTATTTACATTGACTGGGGAACATTTATTATGGCTATTGTTGACTTCTTGCTCATCGCTCTTGTTTTGTTCCTTATTATTAAACTTATTATGAACGCTCAAGGTTATGTTACAAAAGCCCAAGCAGCCAAACCAACAAAAGAAGAAAAGAAACAACTTAAAGAACAAGGCGTTAACATGAAAGACCACAAAGAAGTTTTGAAAGCAACACAAGAACTTCGTGAAAAGAACAAAACTCCTGAGCCAGCACCAAAGCCAACTCAAGAAGAACTTTTAAGTGAAATTTTGGTTGAACTTAAAAAACAAAATGAACCAAAAAAGTCAGCAAAAGTAAAAGAAGTTAAAGCCGAAGAAAAATAATTTATTTTATTAAAAAATAGTGTGTTAAATTAACATGCTATTTTTATTTTATAAAATTGACTTTTAATTTTAATTTTTGTATTATAAATTATATAAAGAGGTGGAACATGATTGAATTAAAAGACTATCAAAAGTTAATAAAATTAACACCGCACCCAAAAGTTAATGCCGTTTTACCCAAAGAAGAAAAAGAGCAAATTGTTCAAAAACTTTTGGATATAATTAAAAAAGAGTTTTCAGTTAACATAAAACAAACAAAAACTTATGAAGAAAAAAGAGATTTGTTGTGGGGACTTTTAAACAAAACTCCACCCCACAACTTTGGAAATGACTTTTTTAACCTTCAAGACAAACTTTTGCAGAGTGAAGCAAATGAGAAAAAAATTGTGACAACAAATGACTTAAAATTTGTTGACAACATTGCAATTTTCCAAGGAGACATAACATCACTAAAAGTTGATGCAATTGTTAACGCTGGAAACAGCAAACTGCTTGGCTGTTTTGCCCCACTTCACAAATGCATAGATAATGTTATTATTTCTTGTGGTGGCTTTCAAATTCGAAATGATTTAAATGTTATTATGAAAAAGCAAGGTCACGATGAACCAAACGGCAATGCAAAAATCACAAGTGCCTACAACCTTCCATCCAAATTTGTTATTCACACTGTTGGCCCATGCGTTCATGGGCAATTAACAGAAAAAGATAAATGTGAACTTGCAAGTTGCTATGTAAGTTCTTTGAATCTAGCAAAAGAAATGAACCTAAAATCTATTGCATTTTGTTGCATTTCAACAGGGGCGTTTTGTTTTCCAAATGACATTGCATGCAAAATTGCAACTAACACAGTTAAAAACTGGTTAAAAGACAGTGGATATGACATAAAAGTTGTTTTTAATGTTTTTAAAGACTTAGATAAAAAACTATATGATAAACAATTAAAATAAAATTAACTACGCTTTTTTATTTGTGATGTTTCTTTTGCAGAAAATTAAGTTGTGTGGTATAATCAAATAATGATAAAAATTATAAACAGAAACTATTTAAAAATTATTGCAATCGTTTCCATGATTGTTGACCATATTGGATTGTTTTTCTTCCCTCAAATTTTTGCTTTGAGAGTGATTGGAAGAATTGCTTTTCCTATTTTTGCCTTTTTCATTGCAGAAGGATATTTCCACACACACTCAAAAACTCGTTATTTTTCTCTTCTTTTACTATTTGCCATTATCTCACAAGTTCCATATGCTTTTTTGTTTGGATATCTTCGCCTTAATGTTTTGTTTACTTTTGTGTTTGCTTTTGTTTTTTTGTTGTTAATTGACAAAATTAAGCAAAACAAAAAAGACTGGGTTTTGCCTGTTGTTTGGATTGTAACTCTGTCTGTCTTTGCTATTCTTTTAACAAGTTTTTACTCATATGGATTTTTGGGAATTCTTTGTGTTGTGCTATTTTATGTTTTTAGAAACAATCAAGCAATCAAGTGGAGTTTGTTTTGTGTTCTTATGATTTTTATGGCACTATTTGATGCAATTTCTTTAAACCTGTTCACAATCAAAAGTTGTTTCCAAGTTTTTGGAATTTTGGCTCTTCCATTTTTGCTATTATATAATGGAGAAAAAGGAAAAATAAATCTCAAATATTTGTTTTATGTTTTCTACCCAGCACACCTATTCATTATTTTAATAATTTTAAATCTTATATAAAAAAAGAGCATTTTTTGCTCTTTTTATTTTTTATCACCAGAAAATGCTTTGGATTCTTCTTGTGTTTTTGTTTTTTGCTCTAACAAATTGGCATCCAATTCAGTTTTTGAGTCACAGTTATTGATGTTCTTTCCAAAAAAATCCTCCAAAGTCACTTTGCTTCTTTTTGGTGTGTTTTCTTCTTTTAAATCTGAAAACTGTCTTGAAAGAATATTTAAATCAAGTGCACTTTCTTCAATTTTTTCAACAACAGAATCTTCCAAAGCATATCTTTGAGAAATAAGTTCTATTGTTGATGAAGCTGAACGACAAATCTCTTTAAGTTCCCCAGCAATTGCGAACTCATTATTTGTGTTTTGTTCCATTTGTGTTGCTTCTTGCATGTTTTCATTTTGTTCATCACAAGCTTTTAATGTGCTAAACAAAAATAGTTCACTTAAAACTTCTTCTAGTTCATCTTTTGCTTCGTTTTCAATGCTTTCATTTTCAACAATTTGATTTAATTGTGTTGTTAAGACAAACATTTGCGCTTTTAACTCTTTTAGTGTTTTCTTAGCCATAATTCACCCCTCCAAATCATGTTATAATTATAACACAAAAAGAGCGTTTTGTCAATATCCAAGTTCTTCAAGCATTTTCTTAAATGATGTTGGAGATTTGTATAGCTTTTCATGTGTTTCAAACTTTTTAAGTAGCAAATTTAATCTGTTTGAAAAGTCTTCGCTAGTTGCAACTTCTTTTGTTTCTGCGTCATAAATTTGGTCATTATAATAATAAAAATTGTCATCAAAAATATATCCATCATCTTTTAGTGAAACAAAAATGCTTTCGCCAGAATCAAAAATTGACTGACCATAACAAAGATTATAATTATATTTTAAGTTTAAAATGTTGCAAAGTGTTGGATAAACATCATTAACAGATGTGAATTTGTCAACAACAACTCCGCCAGAATATTCACTTTCATTTTTATATTTTTTTATTAGTTTTTGGTCATATATGCAAGCACCAATATTATAGGCTGAAACTTGGCATGCCCTTATCTCATCTTTATCGGTTATTCCCCTAATTTTATAACTTAAATCATCATAGTAGGCATTATGGTCTGGATACATATAGATTGTTGTTTTATCCAAAATGTTTAACTCACTTAGTCTTGCCATCATTTTTCCAATCATTTCATCAAAATCCATAACAGCAGCCTTATATATTAAAAAGGTTTCAAGAGCGTTGTTAATGTTATATCCAAAAGCTGCCATGTTTTGTTTCATTTCTTCAAGATGAACAGATTCTTCATCACTAACCAGTTTATTATAGTTATCTTGATTGCTTCCACGCTTTATGTATGTTCCATGGGTTACCATTGTTGAATAACTTGTGAAAAATCTTCCCGATGATGGAATGATTTTTTCTTCATTAAAGTCAAAAAAGTTTGAATCTTTTATGTAATTATTCCAGTTTTGTGCAGTCCAATTATAGGAAATTCCATTATCTTTGTTATATTCTTTTATTTCTTTTTCCTGGTCACTTGCAAAAATAACTTCATCAAAACCAATTTTTGGGTGAGTTATGTCTCTGTTATATGTTGAATAGTTAAATGAATGAATATATGTTGTTTTAATGTTTTCATCTTCACTTTTTAAAAGCGTTGGAAGTGAAATCGGCTCAAAAACATCAACAAGTTTCACATTAGACATAAGTGGCCTTGCTCTGCCATATGTTCCAAAAAGAGTCATCCCCTCACTCATGTTCGTTTTATTTTCAGCGTGATAGTTTTTTAAAAGCATTCCATCTTCAAACCACATTTTATATAAATTTGGTGTGAAATATGGGTCAATGGCCGCAATATCAAAACTTTCTGCCAAAATTAAAATAACATTATTGCCCTCGCTAACTCCAGTATACTCATTTGCGCTTACGCTGTTTCCACTTTCAAGATAGGAAAAAATTTCTTCATAACTTTCTTTTGACATCTTCACATCTTTGTTTAATGAACCAAAAGACAAACAAAGATTTGAAAGATAAAAACCATAATATCCAAAATTACTGTAAGCAAGCGTTGTTGGAAAACCTGTTAACAAAAGATTGTTTTTTGTCATATATGTTGGGCTGGCTGCCCCAAACATTGCAAAAAATGTGAATAAAAAGCAAGCCAAAATGCTAACAAATTGTTTTTTTGATGCTTCAAACTTTTTTAAAAATTTTGGCAACCCAAAAACGCAAAAAAGTGCTAATGCCAAAATTGCAAGATAAATAAACAGATGGAAAAAGTTAACCATTGATATTGAAAATGAACCAGCAGCCTCTCCCGCAAGTGAGAGTTTGTCTAGTGTGAACACTTCTCCAGTTATGTTGTGCAAAACATCATTTGTTATTGAAACAGTCGTTTGCAAAATTAACAACACGCTTGTAACAATTCGCCTACATGTTTTTGTTGGAAGAACAAAAATAACAATGGTAAGCAAATGAATTAAAATTAGACTAATATACATATAACTTGGAATATGACCAAACAAGCAAAGAGATGTTGTGAGCTCTAAAATAATTGCAAAAACATAAAAAGATAACGCTTGGCATAGGTTATCGCTAAGATTTTTATATTTTGTTTTTTCAACATTTTCTTCCATTTTTGTCACCCAAATCACTTGTAATAAAACTTAAATTTATTTTTTAAAACGCAAATATGAATATCTTCTTGTCCGCCATTTT
>CAMPBB010000027.1 GCA_946635125.1 uncultured Clostridia bacterium | reverse complement strand
TATGTTCAATGAAATTTTTAGTACTAAAAAAACATACTATATTTTTCACCATTTTGGTGCTATGCTTGTGCACAGTGTTGGCACTTCCTTTTGGTGAAAATTCTGCTGCATCAGTTTTCTTTGGTGATAGTTTAAGAAAAGTCCCAGTATACTGTGTTGACACTCAAGACAAAAAAGTTGCAATAACTTTTGATGCTGCTTGGGGTGCAGACAAAACAGAGGGGATTATTGATATATTAAAAGAATACAACGCTCATGCAACCTTTTTCTTGGTTGGGTTTTGGGTTGAAGATTACGAAAACGAAGCGAAAAAAATTGCTGAAAGTGGGTTTGAAATTGGAACGCACAGCAACACACACCCCGACATGACAAAGTTAAGCCATGAGCAGAAGAAGTTGGAACTTGAAACTTCAATGCAAATAATACAAGAAAAAACAGGGCAAACGCCAACACTTTTTCGTGCCCCTTTTGGAAGTTATAACAATGATTTATTGGATGTTTGTGAAAGTTTAAAATTAACTGCAATTCAGTGGGATGTTGATTCTCTTGACTGGAAAGGTTTGAGTGCTGAGCAAATTCACAACAGGGTTATGCCTAGGGTTAAAAATGGCTCAATAATTTTGTGCCACAACAATTCTAAAAACATTTTAAATGCTTTACCACTTTTGCTTGAATCTTTAAAGCAAAAGGGCTACACCATTTGCAATGTTGGTGAACTAATATATCACGAAAATTACACAATCGACAGAACTGGAAAGCAAAAGAAATTATAAAATAAAAAAACAATGGAGTAAGAAATGAGTTTTGAATTATGTGATAACAACAAAGTTTATCTATATGGAAAAATCGTGTCTAACAAAGAGTTTAGCCACGAAATATATGGTGAAAAATTTTATGATATAAATTTGGAAATACCAAGGCTTTCAAGCCAAAGTGACATCATTCCAGTAACAATTTCAGAAAGGCTTTTGGGGGAACATGACATTGAAATTGGAAAAAACATTGGAGTTAAAGGGCAGTTTAGGTCTTATAACAAATTGGACGGAACAAAAAGCAGACTCATGCTAACTGTTTTTGCAAGAGAAATTTGCGAGCAAGATGCGTCTTTAAGTGGAAATGTTGTTGAAATTGTTGGATATGTTTGCAAGAATCCAATTTTTCGAACAACACCTTTTAGAAGAGAAATATGTGATGTTTTGCTTGCAGTTAACAGGGCATACAACAAATCTGATTATCTTCCTTGCATCGCTTGGGGAAGAAATGCAAGGTTTGTTAGTGAACTTGACATCGGGCAAAAAGTTTTTATGACTGGCAGAATTCAGTCTAGGGAATATCAAAAAAAGATTGATGAAACAAAAACAGAAACAAGAACTGCTTTTGAAGTTTCAATCTCACAAATATCAACAGAAGACAACATTGAAAAACTTTTGTTGCAAACAGAAAACACCCAAACAGCGGCAAAAAGAATGTAAGAAAAAAGAGTTAAAAATCATAACTCTTTTTTGTTTTTATATTTAATAATTGCAAAAATAACAAAGATTGAGCCCACAATAACAGTGATTGCTATCAAAATGATTCCAACAATTTCACCTTTTGTTAGTTTTGTTCCACCACCATTATTTAAGTTTGTGTTTTCATCTTCAACAAGTGGTTGAATTGTTGAAGCACTATTCACTGCATAGTGATTTGTTTCAATAAAGTAAGTTTTATTGTGATACAAAATTTGAGAAAATTTTTTGCCATAAAAATCTGCTTCTCCAAAGTTAGAAATAACAACATCATAAAGCGTTCCCTTGCTTAAAAGGATTTGCTCATTTTCTTCTTTTGCAAAAAGCTCATCAATTGTTGTTGGAAGAGAATAGAGTGGAGTGTTGTTATAAAGAATTTTTGCTTGTTCTTGTGTGGTTTGTGGCTCCACAATTTCTGCGTCTTCAACTTTAATGAAACCAGTTATGTTTTGTTCAGCTTCATTTGTGAGTAACACAAAATAAAAACCATTTTTCTTGTCAAGAGTGCAAATTTGTCTATCTTTTTCGATAACAATGTTTTCACCATTAAGTGTTTTGCGATATAGGCAATTGTCATATAAATATAAGTTGGCATCTTTTGTTGTTTTAATTAAGGCGCAGTTAAATGTTTGATTTTTAATATCTTCATTAACACTTGATTGAAGTGGGTCAACAAAATTTGAAGAGTCAATTTTCACAATTTTTGAACTTGTTCTGCAATAAATTGTGCCATTTAGGTAGTCAATATCAAAAGAAGAAGCTGATGTTAATTTTTCATCCACAAATTCAGTCATTTCCTCTTTGGTGTGTTTTGTTATTTTTTGATTTGAAAGAATGTAGAGTGAATTGTAGTAATCAAGTTTTATGTCTAAAACTCCACTTTCAACAGAGTCTAATCCTTCATAATCAGCAAGTGTTGAAACATTTGATTGTTCAACACGATAAAACTTGTTGTTTGTAAAGAGAATTAAAAAATCCTTATCCAAAGATGCTGAAATTTTGCTGGAAGCGTTTATTGTTATGCTGCCGTCAAATTCACAAAAAAATGAAAAGTTGCCATCGTTTTCCAGTTTAACAATCCAACACTTGTCACTTTCACCAACGCATGCAGCAAACACATTTCCATTGATGTCTGTGTCCATGTCAAACACTTTTCCAATGCTTTTTGTTCCAATTTGGTCGTGTGATGTTTGGTTTTTATCAAAAAACCCATAAGAATCTTCTTGCGTGTAAAAAATGTTTCCATCATAGTCGGCACAAACAAGTTTTGGAGTGTTAACTGTTAATAACTCTGTTGTTTCCTGTGTGCTTTCATTTAATGCGATTATTTTTTTGTTTTCAGTGTCTGTGTATAAAAGTGTTCCATTTTTATAATCAATTGAGTTTGATGAAACAATAATTTCTTCTGTTTCTTCCGCATAACTTATTGTTTGCACCTGCAAAAAGGCAAAGAGCGATAACATGGCAAAAGAGCAAACAACAAAAATTAAGCTTAAATATTTTGTTTTTTTCTCCATTTTTTTCCCTTATTTTTTATATTTTAAAGTTTTTTTGACAGTTGTCACAAACTTTATTTTTCGTGTTTTCTTTTTTTAGTGGAAATTTTTCCTCGTGAAGAGTTACTGTGTTTTGAAAGAGCAAGGCAATTGTCATTGGTCCAACACCGTTTGGAACAGGAGTTAGTTTTGAAGCAACTTCAGAAACACTTTTGTCCATGTCTCCAACAACTTTGTAACCTTTTTCACAAGTTTTGTCTTCAACACGGTTAATTCCAACATCAACGCACACGGCTCCAGGTTTTACCATGTCTTTGTTAACAAAATTTGGTTTTCCAACAGCGCATATCAAAATGTCGGCTGTTTTTGTTGATGCGGCAAGGTCTTTTGTTTTTGAATGGCAAATTTCAACAGTGGCCCCTTCTTTTAAAAGAAGAGCGGCAACACTTTTTCCAACAAGCAAACTCCTTCCAATAACAACAGCTTTTTTGCCTTTTATTTCTGCGTCATATTCATGCAAAATTTCCATAATTCCAGAAGCTGTGCATGGAGCAATGGAAGAGCGGTCTGCAAACAATTTCCCAAGATTTATGTCTGTTAAAAAGTCAACATCTTTTTGAGGGTCAATTGTGTTAACAATTTCTCTTTCATGGCTGCTTAACTTCTTAGGCAAAGGAAGTTGAAGAAGTATTCCAGAAACAGAATCCATGTTGTTTAGTTTTGTAATTAACTGTTTAACTTCGTCTGCACTTGCGTTTTCATCAAGTTTTTCAGTAAAAGAAACAATGCCAACTTCTCGTGCTTGTTTTTCTTTTGATGCAACATAAATTTTGCTTGCTGGGTCATTTCCAACCAAAATGCAAACTAGGCATGGGGGAGTTAACTGTTTTTCCACATAGTTTTTTTCAATATGTTCTTTAATGCTTTCTTTAATTTTGCTTGAAAGCTTTTTTCCATTCATTTCAATCATACAAAAAGTGTAACACAAAACAACAAAAAAATCAAGAGCTTTTGTGTTCAATATTTTTATTGTTTTTATAAGAAAATAACAAAAATGAGCAAAACTACGACAACCCGTTGTCATAATAAATATGTAAAAATAGAACATATGTTCGAAAAATAATAAAAATGTTTTAAAATTTTCAATATTTTAAAATATTTTAAAATATTATTCAAAAATATGACATAACACTATTGACAAATGTCGAACATGTATTATAAAATGCTGGTGATAGGGCACGAACTGCTCTAGGACCACTTACATATTTTTTTAAAAAAAGGGAGAAAAAATGGAAGAAAAAATTTTAATAAAAAGTGTTTTGGAAGGATATCACTTTATTGATAAAGTTGTGAAAAAACTAGACTTTGATGTGGTGTCTAAAAGTGTTAATTCACATAGTGCGTATGGCTATAATGAAACAATAAATTTGGCTTGTGACATATTGCACCTAACAGATAGAAAACAGAAATTGTTGTTTTTAAAAAGCATGGTTGAAAATGGAATTAAATCCATGAACACAGAAAGTGCAAAGATTTTAACACTTAAATATGTTGATTGTTTTTCTTGCGCTGACATTTCAAAAATGCTTAACTATGGTTATAAAAAAGTTTTAAGGCTTGTTGAAAGAGCAATTGCAGAATTAACCTTATATTTTTATGGAAAAGGGTTTAACAAAGCAAAAATGTTAAGTTTTCTTTCAAGTGAAATTTGGCTTTTGGGAATTTATCAAAATCACCTAAAAATTGTGAGAAAAGTTCATCAAAACCCGCAGTTAGTTTACATTTAAAACTTTAAAAATCCAAATCGTTTGCTTTTGGTGGCACAACAATTCTTCTTGTTTGTTTCTTTTTTCTCATTGGCACAACAATTGACAGCATTAGAAGAATGCCAGCAAAAAACAAACAGGCAATAATCAAAATATTTTTGCCACTATAAAGTTCGGGAGATAATGAAAAATTTTGATTTTTAGCAATAACTGGTGTTAACAAAACTTCTTCATCATTTTGTGGAATTTCTGTTAAGTTTTGCGTGAGTGGGGCATAAATATAGCCAAAATAGTTTTGGTTATCTTTGTTGTATTTAACATAAAACCACTCATTGCCCAAGTTTGAAATTGCTTCTTGCCCAGTTGTTTTTCCAAGAAAATTAACTGTGGTGTTGTTTGGAATGCTTTCAACAGTGTTTGCACTTGTGTTTGGAGCATCTTTAATAACAGCAAAAACACTGCTGTTTATTTCGCAGGTTGCATCCTCGGGAAAAGGCATAAGTGGCTCACTATAAACAATTGTCACATCTTCTTTTTTAACATATCCAACTGCGTCACTAAACTTCACTTTTAGTGTGTTTTCATCATAACTTAAAATATAAGCAAAATATGATGTTGGAAGAAAAAACATTTCATTGGTTAAATTGGAATCTGAAAAAAGATGAGTGCCTTCTTTTGTTATTCTGCACCATAAAGGGGCACTTTCAGCAAAAACAATTGTTTGGGAATTAAAACATGAAAACAAAAGCAGAACAAAACTTAAAAGAATAAATTTAATTTTCATAAAAACATCTCCTAATAATAAATTATAACAAAACAGTAGTTGCCATAACTTTGCAATTATTGTTTTTTATTGCCTAAAAAAGAAGCAAAAAGGAAAAAATATGGAATATTTGGAAATTTTGCGGGCTCTTGGTGAAGTTGAAAATAGTTTAAAAAAATTTAAAACTCATAACAAATTATTAACATATAACAAAGAAAAAATACATAAAAAGCAAATTGAATTTCACAAGTGCACAAAGAGAAATCGTTGGGTGTTTGGCGGAAACAGAAGCGGAAAAACAGAGTGCGGTGCTGTTGAGTGTGTTTGGCTTTGCCGGGGAAATCATCCTTACAAGAAAAACAAAAATGGCGTTGAAGGTTGGGTTGTGTCATTAAGTCAGCAAGTTCAGCGTGATGTTGCACAAAAAAAGATTTTGGATTACTTAAATCCAGAATGGATTGTTGATGTTTGCATGATTTCAGGAAGAAAAGATTCTCCACAAAATGGAGTTATTGATTACATTGTCATTAAAAATGTTTTTGGAGGCACAAGCAAACTTGGCTTTAAAAGTTGTGACCAAGGAAGAGAAAAATTTCAGGGAACAAGCCTTGACTTTGTTTGGTTTGATGAAGAACCGCCATATGACATTTATCTTGAATGCAAAATGAGAGTGTTTGATAAGTGTGGAGAAATTTTTGCAACAATGACTCCGTTAAAAGGGCTTACTTGGGTTTACTCTCAAATATATCTAAATCCAAAAAATGATGAAGAGATTTGGACAATATTTATGGAGTGGCTTGACAACCCTTATTTAAATAAAGATGAAATAAAAGAAATGTCAAAATCTCTTAGTGAAGAGGAACTGCAAAGCAGACGCTTTGGTCATTTTCAAAGTTATGGTGGGCTTGTTTACAAGGAATTCGATGAAAATATTCATGTGATTGAACCTTTTGCTGTTCCAAAAGAGTGGTATAACAACATTTCAATTGACCCAGGGCTTCACAATCCGCTTTCAGCACACTTTTATGCTGTTGACTTTGATGGAAACATTTATGTTATTGCAGAACACTTTGCAAGTGGGCAAACAGTTGAGTGGCATGCTCAAAAAATGAAAGAGATTTGTGCTAGGCTTGGGTGGATGAAAAGAAGTGATGGGCGATTTGATGCTTTAATTGATTCTGCGGCAAATCAAAAAACGCTGGCATCAAACAAAAGCGTAACTGAACTTTTTTGGGAAAATGGATTTGCGGTTAATCCAAATGTTAACAAAGATTTGTTTAGTGGAATTTCAAGAGTTAAAAGTTATTTTAAAAATGTTAATGGTGAGGTTAGAATAAAAATTTTTTCAAATTGTTTTAATTTAATAAGAGAGATAAAAAATTATTGGTGGAGCGATGGAGATAATCCAATAAAAAAAGATGACCATGCTTTGGATGAACTTCGTTATTTTGTTATGTCTATGCCAGAGAACAAAGAAAAGAAAGATGAAAAAACAATCATTCAAAAACACAAAGATAAGTTAATCAAACAATTAAAAAAGAAGGGACAATAATGAAAATAAACAAGAAAAAAATTGAAGAGGCACTTTTGAAAAAAGCAATAGGCTATGACTTTGAAGAAACTGTTGAAGAGTTCTGTGTTGATGAAAATGGAAAAGAGATGAAAAGCTCAAAAAGAAGAGTGAGCAAAAAACATTCTCCACCAGACATCACAGCTCTTAAAACACTTCTGTCACTTCAAGAGGAGTCAAAAAGCAAATATGAAAACATGACGGAAGAAGAACTCTTAAACGAAAGAGCAAGGCTTTTGGAAGAACTTTCAAAATAACAAAAAATTTGTCTTGCAAAAATTTGACTTAAAAAACTTAAAAAATATGTA
>CAMPBB010000026.1 GCA_946635125.1 uncultured Clostridia bacterium | reverse complement strand
CAATAGGCAAAACTCTTCCACGAAGTGAAACTTCTCCCGTCATTGAAAGGTGCGCTTTAACTTTCTTTTGAGTGAAAGCGGAAACAATTGCTGTTGTTGTTGCAATTCCAGCACTTGGGCCTTCAACCCCACCTGGAACATGCGGAATGTGAATGTGAAGCCCTTCTTTTGAAAACCTCTCTGGGTCAATTTTCAGTTCTTTTGCCATGCTTTTCACAAGGGAATAGGCTGTTTGAGCACTTTCTTTCATCATTTCTCCAAGTTTTCCTGTTAAAACAATGTTTTTATCTCCTGGAACAACATTTGCTTCCACCAATAGGGTGCTTCCACCAACAGAGTTAACAGCAAGCCCAACAACTTCCCCAACATTTCCACCTTGATATATTTCAAGTTCATGAACATAGTCATTTCCCAAAAATTTTGGCAAATTTTTAATGTTTAAAGCAAACTTCTTTTGTCCAACTTCAAATGAAGCATATTTTCTGCAAATTGCTCCAATTGCTCTCTCAAGCCCTCTAACACCAGCCTCATATGTGTAATCATTTATGATTGAACTTAAAATCTCGTCAGTAAATGGAACCGTTCCTTCTTTTAGTCCGCACAGTTTTTCTTGTTTTGCAATCAAATGCTCTTTTGCAATGTGAATTTTTTCTTGTTCAGTGTATGAGCGAAGTTCAATCACTTCCATACGGTCCAAAAGTGGCTTTGGAATGGTTTCCAAAGTGTTTGCTGTGATAATAAACAAAACTTCACTTAAATCGTAAGATAACTCCAAAAAGTTGTCTTTAAAGTGATTGTTTTGTTCTGGGTCCAAAACTTCCAAAAGAGCACTTGATGGGTCTCCACGAACATCTCTTGTGATTTTGTCTACTTCATCTAAAAGAAAAACTGGGTTGATTGTTTTTGCCTGTTTCATTGCAGCCAAAATTCTTCCGCACATTGCTCCAACATATGTTCTTCTGTGCCCACGAATCACACTTTCATCACTAACTCCACCAAGTGATACTTGAACAAAATTTCTGCCCATGGCACGAGCAATGCTTTTTGCTATTGATGTTTTTCCAACGCCCGGTGGGCCAACAAGACAAATAATTTGAGCACTCACTTTTTTTGTTAATTTCATAACAGCAAGCGTTTCCAAAATTCTTTCTTTAACTTTATCTAGCGCATAATGGTCTTCATCCAAAACTTTTTTTGCAAGACCCAAATCAAGATTATCTTCTGTTTTTTCAGTCCAAGGAAGTTCCAAAACTGTGTCTATAAAATTTCTTATATAACCAACTTCTGGTGAACCAAAAGGAAGTTTTGCCATTTTGTTAATTTCTTTCAAAACTTTTTCTTCATGCTCTTTTGGCATGTTTAAAGCCTTAACTTTTTTCTTGAGCTCTTCAATTTCGTTTTCTTCGCCGTTTAACTCATCGTTAATAACTTTCATTTGTTCTCGCAAAAACATTTCTTTTTGCGATTTGTTTAAGTTGTCGGAAACTTTGTCATCAATCTGTTTTTTCCACTTTAAGGTGTCAAAAACATTGTCAAGGAGCAAATTAACTTCATTAAGTCTTTTTTCAACATCATTTTCAGCAAGCATTTTTTGCTGCGAGTCCACATCTTTTAACAGAACATGAACAAGGCTATCAGCAATCTGCCCTGGCAACAAATTTGAATACAAAACTTGTTGTTCAATTTCAAATGGCATGAAGTGACCATATTTGTTTAAACTTAAACACTTGTTTTTAACCATTGAAGAAAGTTTGAACGCTTTTTCGGTTTCTGCATTTTTTTCTTCAACTTTTTCAATTTCAACAACAATTGGTTCAACAGACAAAACAGAAAGAATTTTCACTCTTTCTTTTCCTTGAATGTTTGCTTTCAAAGTGTTTTGCTTTGTTAATTCTGCACTCTCAATAATCCCAAGGCAACCATATTCAAAAATATCTTCCTTTTTTGGGCTTGTTGTGAAAAACTTTGAGGTTACCAAAACAACCTGTTTGTTTGCCTCAAATATTTTTTGAAGATTTTCAACTTCAACTGGGTTGTTTACTTCGCAGCTAACATTAACCCCTGGAATAACTGCCAAGTTTGTTAAGTGAAGAGCTCCAAATTGCATGGTAACTTCTTTTGGGCTATCTTCTTTTTTGTTAACTTTTTCAACTTTTTCCATATTTGCCATCTCTTTCTCCTCTTAACTTTAAGCATCAATTGTTTAATTATATATTATTTTTTAAAAAATTGCAACAAAATTTGAGTTTAAAATCCACTTTAAAACTATGCCCTTTTTAACTTCTAAACAAGTGCTTAAACATATTTTTTTGAGAAATGGCAATTTTTTGTTGCAAAAATCATTTATATAATGTAAAATATGTTTAATTCTATTATTGGTAGAGTTCACTCTCTTGCCAAGAGAATATGATTCTAAATATTGGAGAAAAATTTATGAGTATTATTTTTACAGACAGTGGTTGCGATGTTCCACAAGACATAGTGGCAAAATATGATATAAAAGTGATTAACATCCCAATTTGTGTTGACGATGTTGTTTATGAAAATGGTGAAATGCCACTAAAAGACTTTTATGACCACATGAGAAAAGGAAGTGATGTTAAAACAAGTTCACTAAACCCAAACTTTTATGTTGAAACATTTGAACCATATTTAAAAGAAGGACAAGATGTTATTTATGTTCACTTTTCAAGTGGTGTTACTGGAACTTTTAACTTTTTAAAACAAGCAATTGGAATTTTGAAAGAAAAATATCCTCAAAGGCAAATTGACGCAATTGACACTTTAAACCTAACAACTGGTGCTGGAATGGTTGCATATGAAGTTGCAAAAAGAAACAAAGAAGGAATGCCTCACAACGAACTTGTTAACTGGGCAAATCAAAACAAAACATCTTACCCTGTTTTCTTCTTCCCAGACAGCTTAAAATATTTGAAGAAAGGTGGAAGAATTGGTGCTGCCACTGCTGTTATTGGAACAATGCTTCAAATCAAGCCCCTAATTCATGTTGCTCAATCTGGAAAACTTGCTGTGATTGACAAAGCAATGGGAAGAAAAAAAGCAATGAACGCACTTGTTTCTTATGTTAAAAAATATGGAAAAGACATTGCCGACCACCCATTTATTATTATGCACGCAGATGATGAACAAGGTGCTGAAGAGTTAAAGAAAATGGTTCTTGAAACTTTTGGTCCTTTAAAAATTAGAACATGCATGGTTGGAACAACAATTGGAACTCATGCTGGACCTGGAACACTTGCAGTTGTTTTCCATGGCTCACAACTTGTGATAAATGAAAAATAGAAAAAAGAGTTGAATAATTCAACTCTTTTTAATTTTGAAAATCTTTTTTAAGTTTTTTTAACACTTTGTTCTCAATTCTTGAAACTTGAACTTGAGATATGTTTAACATTTTTGCAATTTCGCTTTGTGTTTTGTCACGATAATACCTTAATGTTATCACAAGTTTTTCTCGTTCATCAAGTTTTTTTATGAGGTCTTTTAAAACAAAGTGGTCCAAAACATTTTCCTGACTTTCATCTTTAATGCAGTCGCCAAGGCATGCACCATCTTCATCTCCATCAACTTTTGAAAACAAACTCACTGGATAAATGCTGGAATCCATTGCAAAAACAATTTCTTGTTCATCAACATTGAACTTTTTGGCAAGTTCACCAATTGTTGGCGACTTTCCAAGTTTCTCCTCACTTTCAACAAATTTTTTAATTTGAATAGACAGTGTTTTTAACGCTCGACTAACCTTAATGCTCCCATCATCTCTCAAAAATCTTTTAACTTCCCCAGCAATCATTGGCACGGCATATGTTGAAAATTTCACATTAAAAGAAACATCAAAGTTGTTAATTGCCTTAACAAACCCAACACAACCAAGTTGAAACAAGTCGTCATAGTCAACGCCTTTGTTCTTATATCTTTTTATCACGCTTTTAATTAGTGGGTAATTTTGATTTATGAGTTCATTTTTGGCTTCTTTGTCACCTTGTTGTGCCATTTTTATTAGTGCCAAATTTTCAACAACCATTTATAATACCTTGCTTTGTTATTTTTTTTGTTATTTTTTTCTTCATAAAAACTTCAAGCCCACCACTATCTCTATTTTTAACATCAACTTTGTCCATAAAACTTTCCATAACAGTAAAGCCCATTCCAGCACGCTCATCTCCTTGTTTTGTTGTGTAAAATGGCTCCATTGCTAGTTTTAAGTCCTCAATTCCAACGCCCTCATCTTTTATGCTTATGTGAATTGTGTCTTCCGTTAAGCCAACCCAAAGTTCAATGCTGCCAATTTTGTTGGGGTAAGCATGCACCACACAATTTGTAACTGCTTCACTAACAGCTGTTTTTATGTCAATAATGTCGTCAAGCGTTGGGTTAAGCCCCACACAAAAAGCAGAAACAGCACTTCTTGCAAATGCTTCATTTATTGAAAGTGAGTCAAATTTTAATGTCATTTGATTTATGTAATTCATATTCTTATAACTCCTAATTTAGTTTTGGCATAATTTGATAAATCGCCGTCATTTTTAATATTTTGTCAACATGCTTTGATGGGTTTAAAATGAAGATTGGAACATTTTTCTCACTAAATTTTTTGTATCGTCCAATCAAAACACCAATTCCAGTTGAGTCCATAAACTCCAACTTTTCCAGATTGAAAATCACCTGTTTAATCTCTGGAGTTAAAACGCTTTCGCTTAATTTTTCTTTCACGAAGTGTGCTGTGTTTTCATCTAGCTCTCCCTCAAAATTTATGTAAAGCGTTCCATTTGTTTCTTTTTTTGTTATTTCCATTTTTGCCTCCCTTTTTTGCTCTTTCATTTTACCCCAAAACGATTGAAAAAAAATAAAAGAAAAAGGCGTTAAATGACTTATTAACGCTTTTTTTGCTATTTTTACTTTTCTATTTTAAAACAAGTTTTCAAGGCAGATTAGTCCGCACCCAGAAGCATTTTTGTTAT
This sequence comes from uncultured Clostridia bacterium, assembly GCA_946635125.1. GTDB lineage: Bacteria > Bacillota > Clostridia > Christensenellales > UBA1242 > UBA7584. The sequence goes on along the minus strand of CAMPBB010000026.1, from coordinate 2,954 downwards.
CATCAATTTTTTGGGCATTTTCCATTAGTTTTTGCTTTATTTCATTTGGGCTAATGTTTTTGTTCTTTTCAATCATTAAAGCGCAAACTCCCGCAACAAACGGCGTTGAAACACTTGTTCCAGACATAACATCATAAAAAGAAGTTTTGTTTGTTGTTGAAACAATTTCAACACCTGGTGCCAAAATGTCGGGTTTTATGTAATCAAAGGCTGGTCCCCTTGAACTAAAAGGCGCAACAGCAAGATTTTCATTAAGGTTTCCAACACTTCCAACAGTTATCACATTTGGGCATGCTCCTGGGCTTTTTATGCTTCCCAATTTTGGCCCATCATTTCCACCCGCACAAACAACACAAATTCCATTTTCCCACAAAACTTTTGCCCCTTCAATTAAAGGGTCATTTTCCTCAAGAGGAGAACTTCCAAAACTCATGCACACAACTTTTATGTTTAACTCATCTTTGTTATCCATCACCCACTGCATCGCCTTTAAGATGTTTTCTGCTGTTGTTTCCCCTGTTTTGTCAAGTGCTTTTATGGCAATTATTTCAGCGTTTGGGGCAATTCCTTTAAATTTTTTGTTCTTAACAAGCCCACTTCCCGCCAAAACCCCACAAACAAAAGTTCCATGTCCATTATCGTCATACATTATGTTTTTGTTATTCACAAAATCAACAAATTTTTTAACTCTATTTTTTCCCAAACAAAAATCCAAGTGAGGGAAAATTCCTGTGTCTATAACCGCAACACAAACACCTTTACCAGTTATTCCCTTGTTGTGAATGTTGTCAATCTTTAAAAAATTCCTTGAATGATATAAAAATATGCTTGCCTTTTGAACACTTGACACAAACAAAACACATTTAAGCCCTGCAAAAACAAACATTTCTTCTTTGCTAACTTCCACCAAAAAGGCATTGATGAAAGGATAGAAATCTAAAACACATTTTTTAAAAATGTTATGAAAAACAAAGTTTGGAATGTTTTGCACAAAAATCACACAACGAATTTTCTTATTTTCACTCAAAATGTTAACAAAATTTAACAGTTTTTTGTCTATTTTTTGCATTTTATTTCAACTTTTTAATCAAATCTTCCATGTATTGCTGTTCATAAGCACCCAAAAACGGCTTAATGTTGTTTGCTGCTTTCTCAATTTGAGTTATGTCAAAACTTCCATCTTCTTTTTTCTCTTTAACAAGTTTAAACATTTCATCCATCATTTGTTTTTCGCTCATTTTGCCATATCGTTTCAAAAATTCATCAACCAAAAAACCATAGTCATTTTTAATTTCTTCAAGTTTTTGTTCATCTTTATCCGCACTTTCAAGTTTTGTTTTTGAATAATCATTTATGTTCATTTGTTTCTCCTTTTTGTTTCACTATTTATTATATGCTTTCATATAATATTTTGATAATGGAGAAAAACAATGGACCAAAACTCTGTTTTTTCAGTTTTAACAACACTAATTCAAAACTTTTTGAATAACAATTCAAATGACCCTAGCCTTACAAAAAATGAGAATATATCACCAAATTTTGATGACGATTTTTTCTCTTTGCCAAACTATGATAATCAAAAAGAAAACAAAAGTTTTAACAATTCAAACACACAAAACGATAATCTTTTAAATAGTGCAAGCTTATTAAAAATTTTACCGCAAATTTTGAATGTGTTTCAAAACAAAAAAGAGAATCCCCAGCAAGAGGTTTCTCCTTCATATATTTCAACTTTAAGAAAGATTGATGATGATTAAAGTGATTTTTGTTCCATTTCATTAAGTTTTAAAAGTATTTTCATAGTTAAAGCATCTTCAAAGTGACGAATATCAAGCCCCACGAGTTTTTTTATTTTTTGCAGACGATATAAAAGAGTGTTTCGATGCATGAATGTTTGTTTGCTAGTTTTTAACACATTTAAGTCGTTTTTTAAAAAAGCATGAATTGTTTTTAAAAGTTCTTCATTTTTTAACAACTCTTTTAGTTTTGTTCCAGAAAAAAATTCATCTTTTAAGTATTCCATTCTTGAAAGTGGCAATCCGCTAATAATGTTATCCAAAATTTCAGTTTTATTTTCAATCATCTTTTCTCTGCCCCCAAATCACTTGCAATGCTCCCAGATTCAAGTTTTATTTCTCTTGTGATTAAATCTTTGAAAACTTCCTTATTATTTGAAATGAAAAAGGTGATTTTGTGTTTTTTGTCCTTACTTAAAAGTTTTTTGTATGCTTTATGTAAAACTTCAAAGTTATCATCTTCTTTATAAAGGTTTATGTCATCACAAAGAAGAATGTCAAGTGGCCTTAACATAAGCCGACATATTTGAACAAGTTTTTTTTCAGTTTTTGAAAGCTTGTTTATTTTTTTCTTCTTTATATCCATAAGCGAAAAGTCAGTCAAAACTTCATCAACCCTTTCTTCCCAAGTGCTTTTGTCTACTTTTCGAATTTTTAAAGCCCAAGCAAGATTTTGAAAAACAGTTTTATTCTCAAAAAAAACTGGTTTTTGCGAAAGATACCCAACAGAAACAGAAGATATGAAATCCACATCTTTTATATCTATTCCATCAATTAAAACTTCACCCTTTGTGACTTTGTCGAGCCCAGCAATAACACGCAAAAGAGCACTTTTTCCACTCCCACCAAGCCCCGAAACAACAATCACCTCACCATTTTTTGCAGTTAGGTTTATGTCATATAACGCATAATACACTTTATTGTAACTAAGTGACACATTTTTTAATTCAATCATTTTTTTTTGCCTCAAAATAATATTAACGCACAAAAAATAAAAAAACAAGCATTTTGTGCAAATTGTCTAAAAAAGTTTACGAAAACTATAAAAAACACTAGTCAAACGCACATATGTTGTGATATACTTTGTTTAATCTTATTTTAAATTGGAGATAAAATTATGGATTTATTTGAAAAGTGTGCCAAATATTAATTCAATTG
>CAMPBB010000025.1 GCA_946635125.1 uncultured Clostridia bacterium | reverse complement strand
AACGAAGGCTTAAATTTTCAATTTCTATGATATTTCTTTTTGAAGTGCTTTCTTCCATGAAAAACTCCTAGATGTATAATATATATTTTTTCCTGCAAGCCCTGAACACAAGATATCCAAGAGCCAAAAGGCCAAATGCCCAACCATACATAATTAGATATTCCATTCCACTTGGAACAACGCCCCACTGAATCATATCTCGAGCAGCTGTTACAAAGTGATACATTGGGTTTAAATAAATTATTTTTTGCACCCACCAAATGTTGATGATTGATGCTGTGTAAAAAATTGGTGTTAAATAATACCAAAGAGTCATTCCAACATCATAAAGGTTTTTTATGTCTCTAAAGAACACAAAAAGTGCTGAAACAAAATAACTAATTCCCAAAGAAAAAAGCATTATTGCTGGAATGATTGTGGCAACAAGCAAAAGTGTCCAGTAAAACTGTTGATGAACAAAAAGCATAACAACAATTAAGGCAATAAAAGACATTCCAAAATTAACAAGAGATGTGAACATGTTTGAAAGTGGAAAAACGCTATATGAAATTTTCACTTTTTTAATAAGGTCGGAGTTGCAAACAAGAGAATCAAGTGATTGAACTGTTGATTGTTTTGTTATGTTAAAAATTATTGTTCCAACCAAAAGATATATTGCGTATATTCCAACTTCTGGGCTACTTCCAAAAAAGTTTGAAAAAACAAGTGCCAAAACACACATGTTTAAAAGAGGGTTCAAAATCGTCCATAAAACGCCTAAAACTGAACCCCTGTATTGCACCTTAAAATTTCGTTTTATCATTGCAGACAAAATGTAACTATTTTTCTTCATCTGCACAACAAAATCATTCTTTTTTGGTTTGTTGACCTTTATTAGCATAACCACCCCTAGTTAAAACTTAAAATAATAATAACAAACAAAAGGTCTTTTTGCAACTAAAAAAGTTAAAAAACAGAAAAAACAACTAAAATAAGCAATAATAAAAGCTTTTTTCATAACAAAGGAGCAAATAAATTGTTGTTTTTTGCTATTTTTTTAACTATAAAAAATATAAATGTGCATATGTGGATAACTTTTTCTTTTAAAAAAACTTTTTCTTTTAAAAAGCATCTTCCATTTTTGCTTTTTGTGTGTTATAATAAGAACACTATGGAATTAAAAAAGAGAGAATTCATGTGGAGTCCGTGGCATGGTTGCCACAAAATAAGCCCTGGGTGCAAAAATTGTTATGTTGAATTTTTGGATAAACAATTTGGAAAAGATGCCAGCATTGTTAAAAGAAACATAACAAACTTCAATATGCCCATAAGGCTTGACCGCAACAGACAATATTCAATCCCACCAGAAAGCCTTGTGTTAACCTGTTTTACTTCAGATTTTTTCATTGAAGAAGCAGATGATTGGCGAAAAGATGCTTTTGATATTATTAAAAGACGAAAAGACCTAAACTTTTTAATTCCAACAAAAAGACTTAACAGACTTTTGGAATGCGTTCCAAGTGACTGGGAAAATGGATATGACAATGTTATTATTGCCGCATCATGCGAAAATCAAATTTTGGCTGACAAAAGAATTCCAATGCTTTTAAGCCTTCCAATCAAACACAGAAAAGTTTTTATTGCCCCAATACTTGAAGAAATTAACATTGAAGAATATCTGTCTAGTGGCCTTATTGAAGAAGTTAGCGTTTCTGGTGAAAGTTATGATAACGCAAGAGTTTGTGACTTTAACTGGGTTTTATCTTTAAGAGAACAATGCATAAGGCAAAATGTTGCTTTTTCATTCCATCAAACTGGTTCAAACTTTTTAAAAGACGGAAAAACCTATTCAATCTCTCATTACAAAGAATATGCTCAAGCAAAAAAAGCAGGGCTTGATTTTAAGCCAGCAAAACACTTTTAACATTGACTTTGTGAAAAAAATTTGATATAATATAGCATAGAAAAAAACAAAAAGGAGCACAAAAATGAAAGAACCAACTTTGGAAGAATTAAAAGAAAGCATAAAGAAAAACGAAAGCAGACTAAAAAGAATTGAAAAAGACTATCAAGAAGAAATAAAACAACTTGATATGTTTGAAAAAGAAATAAAAGAAAACAAATCTTTTTGTGAAACAAGCAACATTTTGGCAGATTTATACAAGAAAAACGGCACTCCTGTTAACTTTGTTGTTTACACAAAAAGCACCAACAAACTCCAAACCATTTGCAACAGTGAACCACTAAACATCTCTCGTGATGGAATGGATTCTTCTGTTAAAGTTGGACTTATGATTTTCCCTCTCTGCGGAAATGATTGCGTTAAAGAAATAACAAACAGCAAAACTGGAGAAGTTTTGTTTAGCAATGATTATTATAATCAAAGTTATCACCTTCAAAGAGCACAAGTTTTTGGAACACATGATGCTTTAAAAGGCACAAAAAGAGAAAAACTTTCTGCCTTTGAATTTAGAAATGTTCTGTCAGCTGACATAGAAAAAATAAATAACTCTCTAAGCTCTAAAATTGAGAGTTTAAACGCTGCTAAGGCACCAAGTTTAAAAGCCTAGGGGGTTGACATTTCAAGCAAAACATGATATAATATAACTGTTAGAAAAAAGTTAAGCAAAATATGAGTTTTAGGGGTGAAAAATGGTTGTATTTTGGATTGCACTTGGATATATATTATTACAGTTATTTGTTTTAAAATAACAAAAAGTGTGTGTTTTAACACACTTTTTTTATTTTTTTGCGTGTTTTGTTTGCATTTTTTTTGCATCTAGTTTATAATCACTACAAAGCACATAAGGAGAACGATACAAATGAAAGGAATAATTTTAACAGCAGGAAACGGAACAAGGCTTGCCCCACTCACACTTGCTCTTTCAAAACCAATTCTTCCAGTTTATGATAAACCAATGATTTATTATCCACTTGCAACACTAATGCAAGCCGGGATAAAAGATATTTTAATAATTTGCAGTGAAAAAGACTTATATAAATATAAGGAACTGTTTGGAGATGGTTCTAGCCTTGGGATAAAATTAAGTTTTGCAATACAAAAAGTTCCAAGAGGAATTGCAGAAGCCTTTATTATTGGAGAAGAATTTATTGGAGATGACAATGTTTGCTTAATTTTGGGAGACAATCTATATAGTGGTCACAATTTGATAAGGCAAATTAGAAGCAGTGCACAAATGCAAAAAGGTGCAGAAATATATGGATATTATGTTTCTAATCCAGAAGCTTTTGGAGTGGCTGTTTTAGATGGGGAAAAAGTTGTTGCCGTTGAAGAAAAACCAGAACATCCAAAATCAGACCTAGCAATCACTGGACTATACTTTTTTGATAACACAGTTTGCGAAATTGCTAAAAAAGTTACACCATCTGCTCGTGGCGAACTTGAAATCACAAGCATTATAAACGAATATATTAAAAGAAACGAGTGCAAACTCAATGAGATGGGTGGAGATGTTGTTTGGATGGATGTTGGAACACATAAATCTATTTTAAGGGCTGCCATTTATGTTGAGGCAATTCAGCAAGCAACTTCTAGATATGTTGGTTGCATTGAAGAAATTGCATATAAACAAGGATTTATAAACAAAAGTCAATTGGAAAAACTAATCGAAAAGCAACAAAAAAGTGACTATGGAAAATATTTAACAAGAGTTTTAAACCAGACAAAAAACTATTAAATAAGAAAACAAGCAAATTATTTGCTTGTTTTTTTGTTTTAACTTTACTTTTTTAAGGAAAAATTATATACTAACAAAAAACTTTAAAGGTGAAAATTTATGAAAATAAAAAAATTTAATGAATTAACTGAAAGCGAACTTAATTTGCTAATAGACACACATTTTAACCACTGGGTTAAATTTAACCCCAAAATGAAAAAGGAAGACACAATTTATAAGTTTAAAACACTATACACAAAAGACACTCTTCCGTTTGGCGTTGCTCTTGTGGATAACAATCAAATTGTTGGTTTTTGTGTTTTTAAGATTGAAAACTTAAAAAAATATCCAGAAATTTATCCATGGTTAAGTGATGTTATGATTCTCCCCCAATTTCGTGGCAAGGGCTATGGCAAAAAACTTTTGGAGTATGGTCAAAAAACACTTAAAGATTTGGGTTATACAACAATTTATGTGTGGACCGACCAAGCGCCAGATTTTTATAAAAAACTTGGATTTACATATAAGCAACAAGTTGAAAAAAACGAAGGTGGGTTTGGTGAGTTGTTTTATAAGAACATATAAAAAAACAAGCAAAAATTTTGCTTGTTTTTTTCTTAAAAGGTTTTAAACATATTATGATGCAACAACATTGATTGTTATTGATGCATTCTCAACAGCAGCAGGTGCTGTGTAGGTTATGTACACCCATTCATCATCTGGAGCTTCAACCTTGTTTGATTCACCAAAAGCATGCACAAAAGCTTGTTCAAAACTTTGTTCTCCTTGCCCCCCAAATTGAACAGCATAACCAGTTGTTCCAAGGTTTGATTGTGTTATATAGTAAGATTTTCCAGCTTCAGCACGGAATCTAAACTTTATAACTTCACCACTTGATGCAGATATTCCTTGTTGTGCTTTACCAACTGTTAGTTCTGTTCCGTTAAAGTGCCCACAATAACATGCGTTTTGTTCGTCATACTGATGTTCGTGAGATGTCCATATCACGCTGCCAGTGCTTGCTGAATTTATGTTAATCATCAAATAATATGTTGTGTCTGCATCTCCATCAAAGCAAATGTAGTTGTATGGGGCAGAATATTTTTTACCGAGACTAATTTCAGTGAAATCTGTTCCATCATAACTGTAAATAAAATGCTTGTTGTAGTCACTAAATGTTGATTTAACTTCATATCTTCCATTAGCACCAACAGGAATGGCAAACCAGTTCTCCCCTGCAACAGCCCTGAAATTGCTAACTTCTTCATTCAAAGTTAATTCGTCAATTGTAATTTCGTAAGATGGGCTAGTTACATCTGTTGGAAGTTTGTAGTTCAATGCATTAGAACCTGTTAAACCTGTTGCTGTGTAAGTGAATGTTGAGTTAAGACTTGTATTATCATTTCCACTTGTTAATTCAGCACTAACATTCACATCAATTTCACCAGCAGCAAGATTTCCAGCAGCCACTGTTGGAACTTTTGCTTGGTTATTAAATTTTAAGTTTGCTGGGGCTGTCCATGTTAGTGTTACTTCTTTTTGCACAATGCTTGCAACACAATTTGCTGTGTTAATGTTGTAGTTTTCAGTTTCTTCGCCATTCATAAGCATTTTGTAACTATCAATCTCCGCTCCAGCATTTGCACTATCAAAAGTGATTTGAATTGAAAGTCCTTCACGCACACTTGCAAGGCTTTGCTCGTGAGTTGCAGAGCCACTATATTCAAAACTAGCTTCCAAATTTTCCAAAATAATTGGTGTTATTGTGTATGAGCCACTAACAGCATTTGCTGGTAACTTGTAGTTAGGGTTTGTTAATCCATTTGCTGTGTAAGTGAATGTTCCAACATTAACATTGTCATTTCCATCTGTTAGAACCTTTTGCACATCACAAGAATCTCCTTGCAAAAGTCCAGAAGTGATGTTAACTGTTGGCTCTTTTATTTGCCCATCATACACAAGATTTGCTGGGGCTGTCCAAGCAATTGTTACTTCTTTTGGTGTTATTGAAAATTGTTGTGTCTTATAAGCCTGTTTGTATTCACCGTTTGCTTCAACACCCGCACCAACAACATATTCTCCAACATTTTTTGGTGCTTCTGATGTGTAGGCTGAATCGTCTGCTCCAGCAAGTTTATAAACAATGGTTGGACTAACTCCACTTGTTGCCGTTGCTGTCACAGCAATGGCTTGTCCATCATAAACTTTGTTTGAAACATTGATTGTGATTTCATTGTCTTTTAGTGTTACATCTTCATCATCGGTTGTTTTCTTTGGATTGTTACAAGCTGTTAATATTAGAAAACAAGGAATGAGCAAAAGTAACCCAAAAAGCACTGAAAAAAACTTCGTTTTAGTTTCCATCTAAGTTTTTCTCCTTTCTCTTTTTTTTGCAAAAAACAACTTGGTTTCTTACAGCCAAAGTTTAACATAATTAAAAAATTATATCAACTTATTTTGTTGTATTAAAAAAATATATTCTCACAAAAAGTTTTAACGCATATAATCATGTTACAAATGTTTCAAAATTGCAATATTAAGGCTATTTTTTCTCTTGACAAACTCACTCAAACTTGTTATCATGATTATATGTCCAAATATGTTCGGATTGTTATCAGCAAAATTGGAGGTATTGTTATGTTCGGTTACGATGAGTCATGATATACTTTATCAAAAAATTTCGTTAAACATTGTTTGAGTTATTGAGTTAAGGTAATTATTTTTAAAACATATTTAGAAGAACATGTGCTTTATGTTTTGTCATAAAGAAACTTAAATACTTACAATTTCGATTGGCTAAAATGGTGGTTAAAAATAAAAACAAATCTTTTTATCCACACTAATTAACTTTCACAACTTAATAAATTTAACATATGCTACTGTGGCTCAGGGGTAGAGCACGTCCTTGGTAAGCCACTAGGTCTAACTTTCACAACTTAATATTTTTATCGTATGCTACTGTGGCTCAGGGGTAGAGCACCACCTTGGTAAGGTGGGGGTCATGGGTCCGATTCCCATCAGTAGCTCCACTAAAACGCCCATTTTATGGGCTTTTTTTATTGCCAAAATTTCACTCAAAAATATTTGCATACTTTTTGCTACCTTTTTGCACATAAAAAAGACCAGCAATTCTCTTTAAATTGCCAGTCCTTTTCTTTCTCAAAATTCGCTCTAATTCTCCCCTATTTTGCCTAAAACGGGGCTATTTGCATATAATTGCATATGGAATTAAAGTCTTAATCATAATATGTGTTTATATACTCTCTCAACTCTTCATGTATTTTACAATCTATAATTAATATAGTAGCGACGCAAATAAAATGTAAATACACTAAGATCCCAATAAAAAATACTAATTTGAATAATTATTTTTTAATGGGAACAACTGGCTGTATTGAATATTAATATTATCAATAGTAACCACTGACGATGAAACGAATTTTATGTTTCCTTGATTAAATAATAGGATGTTTGAGCCATCGCTTTTTACTGCACTTTTATACAAAATGCCATCAAAACCTTCTTTTTGAATATAATGCGTCAATTCTTGTGTCAGGTAATAAAATGATTCAAGTTCATCACTATTCGCCTCTGCTATACTATCAACAATAACAGCAAAATTATTATCTAATAAATCATCATAATCTCTTAAATTGATGAGTTTCAGTTTCTTATGGACAACACCTTCTGCAATACTATAATTTTGAGAAATTGATGGCTTTAATTCGTATATTGTTGTTTCTGGTTCTAGACTTAAATATAAATATTCATCTTTTTTATCATTAAGTCTACCATCTTTTCTATATTGCATAGGGGGAACTCCACAATCTCCTTGTTCAAATCCATAAAAATCTGATTTTTTATATTTTCCCATAAATTCTTCTAATTTATGCATTTCATCTGGAGAGGTTTTTCTTCCTTTTATTAAATGAGCCATAAGTATTTCGTCTGGAGAAAACTTTATATCATTTATAGACAATTTCTTTTGTTGTTTCGTTAAAAAAATACTATAAAATTCATTAATTATATCTTTTTTAAAAATGCCTGTTTGTTCAATATTATGTTTTTTTATCACTCTAGCCCTAAAAACTTTAGTATTCTTTTTTAGGTTAAATATGTGTATTTTTTTATTTTTAAAAAGTTTATCAAAATAATTGTAAATTTTAGGCGATTTAGGATGATTGGCCGCTAATATCCTAAATTGTTCCCATTCTTTTATTTGATAATCCATGAGCAACTTAATCAATGCAATATAAAGGAAATCCTCTTGTGAATAAGTTGTTTGGCATAATTGTTCATCATTTCTTTTATCTTCTTGCATAATAAATATCCTTTTATTAAAACCATTCAAATTTCAAAACAAATCAAAAGCAATTCCAATGATCTATTTCTTCTTCAATTATGGTTATCACATA
>CAMPBB010000024.1 GCA_946635125.1 uncultured Clostridia bacterium | reverse complement strand
ATGGCAAGAACAAGTGACATGGATGAGGAAGAAGAAGAAATGTATTCAGCTCTAGACAGCCTTCTAGACATCTTGAAAATGTGATAAAAAAGGATTTTAAATGAATTATACATTATTAACAGGCGCAACAGGAGGACTTGGAAGCGCCTTTGTTTTTGAACTTTTAAAAGAAAACAACAATCTTTTAATAACCAGCACCAGTCAAGAAAAACTTGACAATCTTTTAGCAAAAATTGAAAACAAGCAAAACATTTTGTCTTTTGTTTGCAACCTTGCAAGCAAAGAAGATAGGCAAAATCTTTTAAAGTTTGTTAAAGAAAAAAACATCACAATCACAAGGCTAATAAACAATGCTGGCGTTATTATTGAAGGAGACATGGAAAAGTTTTCTGATGAACAAATTGAAAACGCAATTATGGTTAACTGCGTTGGAGTTTTGGATTTAACAAAAAAGATTATTGCACTTCGTGATAAAACACAAAAACTTGAAGTTTTAACTGTTTCATCTGTTGCTGCACGCTACCCTATTCCACATTTTGGAGTGTATGCTGCAACCAAATCTTTTTTGCTTTCCATGATGACATCACTATCTTATGAGTATAAGAAAAAAGACATAACTTTCACAACCGTTTGCCCAGGTGGCATGGCAACAAACAAAGAAATGGTTGAATCAATTAAGTCTATGGGGCTTGGAGGAAAACTTTCAACCCTAAAAACTGAAAAAGTTGCACGAATTGCCTTAAAAGCATTAAAGAAAGGAAAAAGAGTTGTAACACCTGGATTTTTTAACAAATTTTTGGTGTTTTTGGGAAAACTTGTTCCAATCACCTTTGAAGCAAAACAAGCGGGAAAAATCTATGAAAAATCACAAAAAAAGCGTGGCATGAGATAAATAAAAAAGAACTCAAAATTTTTATGAGTTCTTTTTTTATAATGTTTTATCATCTTTTTGATTTTTGGTTAATGATGATTGTTTTAATTCTTTTCCTTCATATCTATAAACTTTTTTAATCAAATTTATTTTAAAATTCCAATTTATTTCAGCTCTCTCAACTTGGTGTTTACTTGTTTTAATTCCACTATTTATTTCATTTAGAGCTGCAATGTAGTTTTTTCCAGACTTATCAAGATCTTTTTGAATGAGGTCGTGATAAAACAATCCAACATCATTTAGTGAATGTCTTTCATAAACTTTGTCATCAATGCCAATGTGCCACCCATCTCTTCTCACATATCCAGCACTCTTAACGCTTTCAAGGTCTGTTCCCTCCATTAGCATAACTTCCAATAGTTTTTCTTCAACAATATGGCAAACATCTTCTTTTTTTGTTTCAATGACATAAAATTTTTTTTCATCTTTTTCTTTTTTGCCAAATAAACTATTTCTAACATTTTCAAAAACCATATTTTTATTCCTTTTATTCTGCCCACATTGTAACATAAAAAAATTGGTTTGACAATGTTTTTGCAAAAATATTATAAAAAAGAAAAAAGGCATTTTTTATGCAATTATTTTATGCTCCATACATTCCGCCATCTATGCGAATGACTTCACTGTTGATGTAGTCTGCTTTATCGCTTGACAAAAACAGCACAAGATTTGCAACATCTTGTTCAGTTCCCGCTCTCTTTTTAAACACCTTTTCTTCTTCCATTTTGATAAACTCTTGGTCCATATCTTTAATTTCACTTTCTGTTGCAATAAATCCAGGAGCCACGCAGTTAACATTAACAAACGGAGCAAATTGCATTGCTAAATTGTGAGTTAATGAAATAACACCAGCCTTTGATGCATCATAATCAAAGCACATTGGATAATATGTGTTAATCCCGTTTGTGCTTGCAATGTTTATTATTTTCCCAGATTTTTGGCTAAACATAAATTCCCCAAAAAACTTGCTCATTAAAAAAGTGCCAACAAGATTTATTTCCAGTGTTTTCTTAAAATTTTCTGCTGTTTTTTCACTAAACAAAGTGTCGATTGAAATGGCTGCGTTGTTTACCAAAACATCAACTCTATTAAATTTTTTAACTGCTTTTTCAAAAAGGTTTTTAACATCTTCCTCTCTTGATATGTCACACTTATAAAGCAAGCACTCCGCCCCCAAAAGTTTTATTTCTGTTTGAGTTTGTTCAGCCAAATTTTTGTTTTTGCTATATGTTCCAACAATGTTATATCCATTTTTTGCAAACTCCAAGGCAATTGCCTTTCCAATTCCACGGCTAATGCCTGAAATCACGCAAACTTTTTTCATTTTTTTCTCCTTTAAAAAAAGAGCTAAACAAAGCTCCTGTTTTATTAACCTCTTGAATAATATTTTCCATCAGCAGTGGTTACGATGATTGTTTCGCCTTCGTTTATAAACATTGGAACTTTCACAACAAAACCAGTTTCCATAATTGCGTCTTTTGTTTGGTTTGATGAACTTCCGCTTGTTGCACTGGAATCAATTGAAACAACTTTCATTTCAAGTTTTTCTGGCATCTTAATTCCCAAAAGTTCTCCGTCTAAACTTTCAACATCAACATTTAAGTTGTCAATAAGAAAGTTTTTGTTGTCACCAATTCTGTCTGCTGGAATCTCCATTTGTTCATAAGTTTGATTGTCCATAAAATAATAAACTGAACCATCGTTATATAAGTATTGCATGTTTTGTCTTGTTATGTTTGCTTGCTCACACTTATAGTTTGTGTTAAAGTTACGCTCAATTGTTGCTCCAGTTCTTATGTTTTTAATTTTTGTTTGCATGAATGCTGAGCCTTTTCCTGGTTTTACATGCAAAAAGTCAACAACCCTATATAGGTCGCCATCAATAATAACATGCATACCTTTTTTTACATCTGAAATTTCCATAAAATCATTCTCCCTTAATTATTTCTTAATTTTATATTATTTCAAAAAATTTGTCAAGAGAAGAAAAAAAATTGTAATAAAAAAAAGAGCAAAAATTGCTCATTTTTTGTTTCTATGCTGCTTGTGTAACTTCTTTTGTTTCTGTTGTTATGGTTTTTCTTGGGTGTTTTTTGATGTATATGCTCCACCTAATAAAGCCATATGTTGAGTTCATTAAATATCCAAGTGACAAAACAAGCATAATAAATTGTCCGCTCAAAATCCACAACACTGCCTCAATAAGTGCAACTCCAATCCATGGAATCCACTGTTCTTTGTATCTAAACAATAAGAATAGTCCGTTGCAAACGCTAAATGTGTTAGCCAAGGCATCTAAATACCACCAGTCTGAAAGTCCCTCAGCAATAAAACCAATTCCAGTGAATGCTGCACCCACTCCAACTGACACAACCAAACAAATGATAAAGATTAAAAGTTCTTTTTTATAATTAAATTGTTTAACCTTTGTTAAGTTTTGGTCTTTCTTGTCTCTTTGTTTATCCCAGCATGCAAAAGATATAAATAGCATTGGAATCCAGAAGATTATTTCAAACAAGGCACTAATGTAAAGTCCGTTGAAGAAATACACAATTGTTTGCGTGGTGTCATACAAAACAAAAGACACAATAAACGCCCATTTTGATTGTTTTGATAACAAAAGTTCACAAGAGCATCCCCCAACAATTGCAATTATTTCAACAACCCTAAGCCAAGTTGGAGACATTGGGTCATCTGGAAACAATATTCCAAGCAAAATTCCAGCAGAACAAATTGAGATAAGCCAAATCTTTTCATAAAGTGAATAATATCTCCAAAGCCTTAACGGCCAGTTTCTTTTGTATCTTTGAGCTTTTTTTACAATTGTTTTTATCTGCTCTCTTTTTGATAAATTATTTTCAAGTGTTTTTTCCATAATATCTAAAAAATTCTCTCTTCCTTTAAGATAATATACATTATATCATCACAAATAAGTGCTGTCAAGGGGGTAATTTTGTTTACAACGGACACAAAATATGTTAAACTGAATTTCGAGGTGGAAAAATGTATCGAGAACTAAACATTAAATCATCATTTATGGACATGGCAACAAAGGCAGAAAAAGAACTTTCTGGAATTTTTAAGGGATTTGAAGATGTTGCCCTTTTTAACAGCGCTAAAGTGTTAAAAGCTTTTCAAAATGTGAAACTCACATGCTCTGATTTTTGTGAAAACACTGGTTATGGTTATTATGACAAAGGAAGAGAAAAACTTGAACAAGTTTATGCAGAAGTCTTTAAAACAGAAGACGCTTTGGTTAGGCCACAAATCATGTCTGGAACACATGCTTTGGCAATAACTTTTTTTGGACTACTTAAACACGGTGACACTTTGATTTCAATCACGGGCGAGCCTTATGACTCACTTAAAGGAATTATTGGCATAACTGGAAACAGCAACAACTCACTAAAAGCTCATGGAGTTAATTTTGAACAAATTGACTTAGTTGACAACGACTTTGACATTCCAAAAATTGTTAAAAGACTTAAAGAGAAAAAAGTTAAAATGGTTGAAATTCAACGCTCAAGAGGATATAGCCAACGAGAAAGTTTAAGCATTGCAAAAATTGAAAAGGTGTGTTGGGCGATTAAACAAGCAGACAGTGATGTTATTATTATGGTTGACAACTGCTATGGCGATTTTGTTGAAAAGAAAGAACCAACAGAAGTTGGAGCCGACATCTTGGTTGGGTCACTTTTAAAAAACTTGGGTGCGGGACAAGCAAAAACTGGTGGATATGTTGTTGGAAGAAAAGACTTGGTGTTTGATGTTTCAGAAAGATTTTCTGCTCCATGCGTTGGAAAAGATATTGGTGCAAACCTAAATCAGCTTATGTCTTTTTTCAAGGGAATATATCACGCTCCAAGCGTTGTTAAAGAAAGCTTGAAGACAATGGCTTTGTCTAGTTATATGCTTGAAAAACTTGGTTATAAAGTTAGCCCACGATATATGGACAAACGATGCGACATTGTTCAAACAATAACTCTTGGCTCAAAAGAAGGACTGATTGAGTTTTGCAGAGGCATTCAAAAAGGTGTTGCCCTTGAAAACTTTGTCACCCTTATTCCAAGTGAAATGCCTGGCTACCCTCACGAAGAAATTATGGCAAGTGGAAGTTTTGTTTCTGGGTCAACAATTGAGCTTAGTTGTGATGGTCCAATTCATGAACCATACACAGCATATATGCAAGGAAGCCTAACATATGAATATGGTAAACTTGGACTTTTGATTTCACTTAGCCATCTTGACAATTTAAAAAAAGAAAAATAATTTGAAAAAACAGAAGAAAATTTCCTTCTGTTTTTTGTTTTATCTTGGATAGTATTTCATTAAACTATAACAAAAACACAATTTTTAACACAAAAATCAATAAAAAATTTAAAATTTAAAATGATTTTTTTGCAAACACTTGTTATAGCCATTTTTTTAAAAGTTCATCTTTTGAATAACAACTTAAATATGAAAAAGGAATGTCAAAAACTGTTATTGCACCAAAATTTTTTTCACAAAACATTTTGTAAAGTGCCCGTGAATAACACAGCAAAACAGAAGCGGTGAATTCTGGATTGCTTTCAAGTTTTAAGGAAAAACACATTTTGTGCAAGTTGTTTTCAAAACTTTTAAAACAACAAGCAACGCATCCCCCATGAAATAGGTTTGAATAATTTTTGTTAAGAACTTTTTGTTTTAAAAACTTCACTTGTGTTTTATATCCCAAAAAATAGTTTGGCATAAGTTTAATTTTTTCTTTTATTTTATTTTTGCTAACACCATCTTTTATTGCAACAAAGCACTTCCTTTTATGTGCTTTTTGCGGGCTTATTTTTTCCACTTTTCCACACAAAACTTTTTTAACAACACCATGCTTTAAAAGTGTGAATGCCCTGGCATCCAAAACTCCATCAATTCTTCTTATTGCATCACTATGCCCTTGACTTATTCCATTCCCCCAAAATGTTGTTGGTGTTTTGTTTGCAATGCTTGAAAACAAAATTCTCATCAGTGAAAACACCCCAGGGTCCCAACCGCAACTAAGCAATGATAGTTTTTGATTTTTTCTTCCAACAGTGTTTAAGGTCTGAAAGTGGTCAAAAATTTTTGCATGAGTGTCAAAACTATCCACAACACAAAAATCTTTTAAAACTTCTGGTGACTGCCATCTTAAATCGCTTTTGCTTCCACCACACATTATCATCACATCAATTTTGTTTTTATATTGAGAAATGTTTTCATATTTATCAAACAAAATTTCTTCATTTGAAAAATTCTTTAAATCTCTTCTTGAAAAAACACATATAAGTTTTATGTCTTTAAAATTTTTTACACAATTAAAAACTGCTTTTCCAAGGTTTCCAAACCCAACAATTCCAATTTTAATCATTTCTTCTCCTTTTTATAGGAGTAATATATTACAAAAATAAAAATTTTGATAAAACAAAAAAAGAAAAAGCCAACATTGGCTTTTTTGGAGCAAGTGAAGGGAATCGAACCCTCATTGAGTGCTTGGGAAGCACCTGTTCTACCACTAAACTACACCTGCATGTTTTTTATTATAGCAAAACTTTAAAAATAAATCAATTATTTTAAGTGAAAATGTGTTATATAAACATTGTAACACAACAATATTTTTTGTTAAACAGTGACAGAAATAATTATTTTTTGTTAAACAGTAACAGAAATAATTATTTTTTGTAAAATTATTTTACTTTTTTATAAAAATAACTTATAATGATTTTTAAAGGGGGAAATAAAAATGGGAGTTTTTTATGCCTTGCTTGTTTTCTCAATTGTTTTGAGTGCTTTGTTTATTTGTCTTCAAAAAGAGAATCAACCTTTGTTAGGCTTTTTTCTAAAAGGAGCTTCAACAATTTCGATAATTGTTTTGGCACTTTATTCTTGCATTAAAACAGGAATAATTCTTGACACTTTTGGATTACTCTTCATTATTGGATTATTGTTTTGTTTGTTTGGAGATGTTTTGTTGCATATTTTGGAGTTTAAGTGTGAAAATAAATATGGCGTTATAACACTTGGTTCATATTCATTTTTTATGGCGCATATTTTCTTTTCTCTTGCAATCATTTCAAATCTAACACAAACTTGGGTTATTTCAATTTGCTCTGGCTTTGGCATTTTGATGGTTTTAATCATTTACTTTATGCAAAAACCATTAAAGTTAAATTATAGCAAAAGTTTGGCATCAACTCTTGTTTACACATTTGGGCTTTCAACAGCACTTGCATTAAGTTTTGCTAACGCAATTATTTCTGGATTTTCACTCTTTTCAACAATTTTGTTTGTTGGATTTGTGTTATTCTTTGCAAGTGACCTTGTTTTGTCGATGATATACTTTAAAGAAAAATCGTCTAGAAAACTTTATTATTTAAACTATGCACTTTACTACATGGCAATAATTTTTATTGCAGCAAGTTTTATTGCATTTTAGGAGGAAAAAATGAAAGAAAAGAACGAAAATATAACACTTTTTGCCTATGGCACAAACATTTCTCAACAAGAAATGAAAAGTCATTCAGAAAATGCTGTGTTTATTGGATATGGTGAGCTTGAAAACTTTGCATTAAAATTTCGAGGTTTTCAGGACCACGCCATTGCAACTCTTGAAAAGAAAAGAGGCTCTTCTGTTCCAATTGCAATTTATGACATAACTCAAAGTGATAGATTCACAATTGACAACTTTGAAAAATTTCCTTATGCCTACATTCGAAAAAAAGTTAAGGTTACCCTAAATGGAAAAACACTAAAAGGCAACATTTATGTTTTGAAAATCAAATTAGAGCCAAATCTTCCAAACGATGAATATCTTAAAGCGTTAAGACTTGCTTATTTTGAAGCCGGCTTTGATGACAAAACAATTGATGACGCCATTTTGGAATGTGGCGGAAAAGTTAATGAAGAGGATATTTATTGATGGAAAAATTGCTTCTACCCGATTATGAAAACTCATATGTTAACATGATGGCATCAGTTGCAAAAAGATTTAATGTTAAAACAGGGCATTCAAGCATTTTGGAACTTGACAAAATTTTGAAAAACAAAACAAAAAACACTGTTGTTATTTTGCTTGACGGGCTTGGGATTGACATTTTGGAAAACAATTTGCCAAAAGACAGTTTTTTGAGAAAACACTTTTTAAAACAAATGACTGCTGTTTTCC
>CAMPBB010000023.1 GCA_946635125.1 uncultured Clostridia bacterium | reverse complement strand
TAAAATTTCTGCATCATTAAACTTTGGTAAAAGATGCAAACCACTGCCAGCAAAGCGAGCATTTTCTGGATAATTTAGTTTTCCATTTTCTTTAAACACTGGCTTATCTATATAAGACCTATCCAAATAATGATCAACAGTTAAAATCTTTCTAACAGTTTCGGCAATATCAATTCCCATTAAAACATGTTCCATGTCTTTTAGTTGCTCTTCTCTGGAAAGTTCTGAATATGGAACCATTAAACTTTCATCAATCCAAGCATTTGGATCTTTTGACTTTTCCTCCATTCTTCTTTGCATCCATCTATCATGAATATGGCTTGCTAGTATTTCCAAATCAGATGGAGATAAATTATCAACAGCATCACAGCATCTTTTTAAAAACATATTATCAACACCCAAAGTTTCTTCTGCAGCAATAGCAGCAGCTTGATTTTCAGATTTCCAAGGGGTGGTTAAATCTTTAAACGGCAAATTCAAAATATCAATTTTAACAACGCCATTTTCAACTTTAACAGTATCTGGGATTGCTTCTCCCTTATTGTATTTTTCAAGAATTTCTTGATCATATTCAGGGCAACCAGTTTTCTTCCAAACTTGTTCAAAAGGTTTTCCTGTTGTTTTGTCAATTTGTTTTCTTTTTCCTTCAGCCCATTTTTGGTGAAGTTTAGACATTAAGATATTACTAACATACATAATATTTTCTTCCTTTTTTCCATAAAATTATACTTATAATTTGTTTATTTTTGTTGTGATTTTTGGTCCAACCCAGTTTGATTTTTTCTTTGGAACAAAGTTTGCTTTTCCAATTTCAAGTCCACCCAAAACTTTGTTATATTTCTTTTCCCATTTGCTAATTATGTTAACAACTTCCAAAGCGTTGCTTACTGGCCAAACTTTGTCTTCCTTAAAATCATATCGGTGATTGTCATCCAAAGGAACTCCTGCAATAGTTGCACTCCACCCTTCAACATTTGTGTAAGCAATCAAAAGCCTGCAATGTTTCCATGCAAGACTAATTTCGTTTAATGTTCCGCTTCCACCACCAATAGCAACAACAACTGGGCAGTTTGCAACAATTCCATCACGATATTCTTGAAGCCCTGTTGGAATAACAATGTCTGCAAAATCGTTTGTGTCGTTTTCATCATAACTTGGAGCAATTGCAATGGTGTCACCTTCACGATATTTTTTGCTGGCGTGAGCCCCTGCCATAACAGCACGCATAACTCCACGCCCACCACCAGTTAAAACACGAAAACCATTATCAATAAGAGTTTTCCCAAGGTCATAGGCAAGGTCCCATTTTTTTCTATCTCCAGCATCACAACTATCATACCAACAAGCGGCGTTTCCAACAACACCAACAATAAGTCTTCTTTCCATTTTTTTCTCCCACTTTTTCTCATTTAAGTTTAACAAAAAAAGATAATTAAATCAAATCTTTTAATTATCTTTTTTTATTTTATTTTAAAAGTTTTTTTTTCATCTTTATTATCTGTTAATTCAACACCAAAAGACAAAATTTGCTTTTTTATTTCATCTGCCTTTTGATAATTTTTTTCTGCCCTAAATTTGTTTCTTTCATCAATTAATTTTTGAATTTGTTCTTCATCTATTTGTGAAGTTTTTTCTTCTTTTTTATGCAAAAAATCAAAAACTTTGAAAACTGAATCAATTTTTTCAAAAAAATTCAAAATTTCTTGAACATTTTTTGCATCAAAACTATTCTTTGAAATCTCTTCATTTGCCTTTTTCACAAAAATATAAATTTCAGTTAACGCATTTGGACAATTGAAATCATCATCCATTTGCTCTTCAAATTTCTTTTCAAAATCAACCAAAAGTTCGTGCAAATTTTTGCTATAAACATTTCCTGCTTTTTCTTTTAAGTTGTTTAAAAAGTTTTCAAGTTTTTTGCACTCACCATCAATTGAAGCAAAAAGTTGCTTTGAAAAGGCAAGTGGGCTTCTGTAATGTGAGAAAGCACAAAGCCACCTTAGTTTTTGTGGACCATAAGTTTTTAAAGCATCACTAACTGTTATATAGTTTCCCTTGGATTTACTCATCTTTGTTCCGTCTTCTGCGTTAAGCATTCCTGTGTGAACAAAAAAGTGTGCTGGAATTCCATAGCCCAAAGCTTCACTTTGTGCAATTTCGTTTTCGTGATGTGGGAATTGAAGTTCTCTTCCACCACCATGAATATCAAAAGTTTTGCCCAAATATTTTTGACTCATAACAGAACACTCAATGTGCCATCCTGGATAGCCAAGCCCCCATGGGCTGTTCCATTTTAAAACACTTTTGTCTTGTGCCTTTTTCCAAACAGCAAAATCATAAGGTGTGTGTTTTCTTTGGTCACATTCAATTCTTGCCCCAGCAGAAAGTTTTTCAACAGTGTTTCCGCTCAAAATTCCATAATTTTTAATCTTTGAAACATCCAAATACACATTCCCGTCAAGTTCATAAGCAAAGCCTTTTTTAATCATTTCTTGAACGGCTTCAATAATTTCAACAATGTGACCAGTTGCTCTTGGAGAAATGTTTGGGCGTCGACATCTAACTGCATCAAGCCCTTCCCAAACTCCTTTTATGTTTTGGTCAACAAGTTCAAGTGGGTGAAGATTTTGCTCGTTTGCCTTTATTTCAATTTTGTCTTCTCCCTCATCAGCATCTCCAACAACAGAGCCAACATCAGTTATGTTTCGAACATAGAAAACTTTTTTGTTCTTAAACTTTTCAAAATATTCAACCATAACATCATAGGCAATATATGTTCTAATGTGCCCCAAATGAATTGGTGCATAAACTGTTATTCCACAAACATACATTGTGATCTTATCTTTGTTTATTGGAACAAATTCTTCTTTTTGGTTTGATAAGGTGTTGTATATTTTCATATTTTTACCTCAATAAATTATATTTAAACTTTTTTTATTTTGTTAACTTCTTTTTTCAAGATATGTTTCATAGTCACACATATAGTCAAAAAGTTTTCCATCTTTTATAACAAAAATTCTGTTTGCAACACTTTGCAAAAGTTCGTGGTCATGTGAAGAAAACATCATTGCACCCTTAAAATCTTTCATTCCTTCATTTAAGGCTGTTATGCTTTCTAGGTCTAAGTGGTTTGTTGGCTGGTCAAGCATTAAAACATTTCCGCCCTCAACCATCAGTTTTGCCATCATGCATCGAACTTTTTCTCCACCGCTTAAAACATTAACTGGTTTGTTTGCGTCATCACCAGAAAATAGCATTCTTCCCAAAAAGCCACGCAAGAAAGTGTTATCTTTTTCTTGTGAAAATTCCCTAAGCCAATCAACAATTTTGGTGTCTGTTTGAAAAAATGGTGCTTGGTCTTTTGGAAGATAACTAACCTTTGTGGATTTTCCCCACTTAATGTTTCCGCTGTCTGGCATCATTTCTCCTGCCATAAGTTTAAAAAGCATCGTCACAGAGTTTTCGTTGTCACTTAAAATTGCAACTTTGTCTTCTTGGTTAATTCTAAAAGAAATGTTGTCCAAAAGTTTTTTGCCATCAAACATAAGGCTAACTCTGTCGAGTTCCAAAACATCTTTTCCAAGTTCTTTTTCAAACTTAAAATTTATGTAAGGATATTTTCTGTTTGATGCTGGCATGTCTTCTATCTCAATCTTTTCAAGCATCTTTTTTCTGCTTGTTGCTTGCCTTGCCATTGATTTGTTTGCTCCAAACCTTCTAATGAATGCTTTGAGTTCTTCAATTCTTTTCTCTTTTTGAAGGTTTGCTTGTTTTGTTAGTTTTAACATAAGCTGGCTTGACTCATACCAAAAGTCATAGTTTCCCATCCACATTTTTATTTTTCCATAGTCAACATCAACAGTGTGAGTGCAAACAGTGTTCAAAAAGTGGCGGTCGTGAGACACAACAATAACAGTTCCTGGATAGTCAAGCAAGAAGTCTTCAAGCCAATGAATGCTTTTTTCGTCCATGTGGTTTGTTGGTTCGTCTAAAAGCAAAATGTCGGGATTTCCAAAAAGGGCTTGCGCCAACATAACCTTAACCTTTATGGAACCATTGAGTGTTCCCATGATTTCATAGTGATATTTGTCACTTATGTCTAATCCATTCAAAAGTTTTGCTGCATCACTTTCAGCATCCCATCCACCCATTTCTGCAAATTCTGCTTCCAAAATGGCTGCCCTGTTTCCGTCTTCTTCCGAAAAGTCTGGTTTTAAATAAAGAGCTTCTTTTTCTTTCATTATGTCATAAAGTTTTTTGTTACCCATTATAACAGTGTCCATAACAGAAAACTCATCAAACTGGAAGTGGTCTTGCTTTAAAACAGACATTCTTTCTTTTTCTGGAATTTCAATTGAGCCTTTGCTGGCTTCCAAATCACCAGACAATAGTTTTAGAAATGTTGATTTTCCCGCACCGTTTGCGCCAATAACGCCATAGCAATTGCCTGGCGTGAATTTTAGGTTAACATCTTTAAATAATGGGTCGCCCCCAAAAGATAATTCAAGGTCGGTGACGGTTATCATAACTTCTCCTTAATTGTTTTTACTCTTTTATGTCAATTTTAATGTGAACTTCTTCAAGTTGTTTTTGTGTAACTGTGCTTGGAGCGTTCATTAGTGGGTCGTAAGCAGACTTGTTTAGTGGGAACGGAATAACATCACGGATTGTGTTTTGGTCAAGAAGAAGCATAAGTGTTCGGTCAATTCCTGGTGCCATTCCAGCGTGTGGTGGAGCTCCGTATTTAAATGCATCATAAAGTGCACCGAATTTTGCTCTAACAACATCAGCGCCATATCCAACAATTTCAAACATTTTTTCCATAACATTGCAGTCGTGGTTTCTAACCGCACCACTTGCAAGTTCATAACCGTTGCACACCAAATCCCATTGGTCTGCTTGGATTGAAAGTGGGTCATTTTTAAAAGCATCCATTCCACCCTTTGGTTGTGAAAATGGGTTGTCTGCAAAATCAAGTTTTCCTTCATCATCAAGTTCATAAAGTGGGAAATCAGTAATCCAACAGAATTCATATCTGTTTTTATCACAAAGGTTAAGTCTTTCACCAAGTTCTTTTCTTAAAACTCCAGCAAGTTTTGTTGTTAAAGCTTTTTTGCCCGCAAGCATGAAGATGCTTGAACCAACTTTTGCGTCAAGTGCTTTTATGAGCCCTTGTTTTTCTTCGTCACTTAAAAACTTTGCAATTGGGCTGTTAAACTCCAATCCCTCTTCAACCTTAATCCAAGCAAGGCCTTTTGAACCATTGTTTACCATAAAGGTTGTTAAGTTGTCATAAAATGACCTTGGTTGTCCAGCAAGGTTTTCAACACAAATTGCTTTAACTGTGCTTCCTTTAAAAGCATTAAAGTTTGTTTTTTCAAAAATGCTTGTCACATCACAAATTATAAGTGGGTTTCGAAGGTCTGGCTTGTCTGTTCCATATTTTTCCAAACTTTCGTTATATGGAATTCTTCTAAATGGGGCTTTCGAAATTTCTTTTGTTGAAAAGTGTTTGAAAATGTTTGTGTATAGTTTTTCACCAACTTCAAACCAATCTTCTTGTGTTGAAAATGCCATTTCCATGTCTAGTTGATAAAATTCACCAGCCGCACGGTCTGCACGAGCGTCTTCATCACGAAAACATGGTGCAATTTGGAAATATTTTTCAAATCCACCAACCATTAAAAGTTGTTTGAAAACTTGTGGTGATTGTGGAAGAGCATAAAACTTTCCTGGGTGTTGCCTAGCTGGAATAATGAAGTCTCTTGCTCCTTCTGGGCTTGATGCTGTGATTATTGGTGTGTTAATTTCCAAAAAGCCCATCTTTTTCATTTCAGCACGCATAAAGTCAATAACTTGGCTTCTAAAAATTATGTTGTTAAAAAGTTGTGGGTCACGCATGTCCAAATATCTATATTTAAGTCTAACATCTTCTCTAACATTTTTGCTGTCACCAACTTCAAAAGGAAGAGGTGCAAAAACCGCACCCAAAACATTGAGTGTTTTTGCAACAATTTCAATTTCTCCAGTTTTGAGCTTTAAGTTAACATTTTCTTCACCTCTTGCCCTAACTTCTCCTTCAACAGAAATAACAGCTTCTCTTGAAACCTTTGCAAGCATTTTGTCATCGCTTACAACAATTTGAACAATTCCGCTTTGTTCTCTAAGGTCAATAAATGTTATTCCACCGTGGTCACGAATTGAGTGAACCCAACCAGCCACCTTTACTGTTTTTCCAATAAATTCTTTTGTGATTTCTCCACATTGATGCGTTCTATATGTGTTTGCCATCTTTTTTAATCTCCTATGAATATCGTTTACACACCATTATACCCCAATTAGAAAAATATTTCAAGTGATTTTTTACTTTAATCGAATAATTGCCTATTTTATGCCCTTTTTTGTTAAACTATTGTCAACATTTTGAAAAAACAAAAAATATTGACTTTTGTGCTTTGTGGTGTTATAATTATCGTGATTTAAAAAAGGAGTGTTATGTTTATGGAAAAGAAACAAACAGAAAACAAAAAACAAAAAACACCAATTCTTGTGCACCCAGTTGGACTTGCAATGCATGTTGCAAAAACCAAGAAAATGGAACACGACCACAAGAAAAATGTTGAATATAGAGAAAATTTGGAAGAAACAAGGCAAAAAACCGCAGATTTTGTTGAACAAAAAACAAACGGCGAAATTAAATCATCAAGCCTTTTAAGTGACTTTAACAAAATTGACCAAATCCGTGCGTTAAAAGGTCAAGAACTTTCTCCAATTAGAGCAAAAATAGCAAAAATCTTAAATGGTAAAAAATTAAACGATAAAACATTAACAAAAGAACAAAAAGAGCAGATTGCCCCACTTTTAACTCAAAGTGCTGTGATTTCAAGACGCTATAGCGTTCAAGAGTTAGTGTCTGTTAGTCTTGCTGCTGTTAAACTTTATGATGAACAAGGAAAAATTAAGCCAGACAAAAAAGGTGCAATTTCTGGAAAAAGTGCAGCAATCATTGTTGGAGCTTTGGGTGCTGCTGGAGTTGCTGGCTATGCTGTTATGAGCGGAATGCTTGGCGGTAATGGTGGAAAAACAAGCGGAAAAGACGCAATGGAAGCAAGCGACTATGCTGGTTCTCTTGTTAATTCTTATAATGTTCAAGCAAACGCTAACCAAAGTTATGCTGGAAATGTTGACCCAACAACCCCAGAATTCCAAGCAATGATTAAGTCAACTGATTATCAACAAAACATTTTAAACATTCAAGCAGCAGGTCAGGCACAAGTTAATTCATTAAAAACATCAACTGACCAACAAATTTTGGATACTTACAAAGCAATTGACTTGGCTTGCCAAAATTCAGGTTACAAAGAAGACAGCATTTTGGCATCAGTTAATGATGTGAGTAGAGTTTTGAACACAAATGGTGAACCTCTTGAAAGCAGAGTTGCATTTTTGGTTAGATGCAAAGAATTCTATGAATCAAAAAATATGGACGGAATTTATGAGAGATTTAATGGCGAATTTTCAAGAAGGCTTCCTCAATCTGTTCAAGATGTTTACAACGATTTTGGCGTTACAATAGATTACACAAAAGATGCTGAAATCAGACAGTATTTAAGTTGGAATGTTTCATATCAAAATGGTCACTATGTTTTTGACGAAGAAAACTTGCCAGAAGGCGTTTCAAAAGAGTTCGTTGAAGCATATTTCCCTGTTTACAACCAAGAGGGAACAAACATTGGAAACCTTGTTGCAGACATTCAGTCAAGCCAAGACTACAAAGACTACATCAACCTTGAAACAAACATTAGAAAGAACAACGAAGCACTTGATGAATGTTTTGACAAAATGGACCAACAATATGTTAATCAAATTAAAGGTTACATTAACAACATCGACACCCTTCAAGCAAATTATGACCAACAAATTGCAGAAATTCAAGAAAACACAAATCAACAAATTGCAACTCTTCAACAAACAACTCTTGGCCTAGACACTCAAACAAACGCTTTGGGAAGCCAAGCAGACATGGTTTTGGGTGCAGACTATGCTCCAACTGGAGACAAACAAGACTTAATTCACAGCATTATTGATTCAGTTTCTGGCGCACTTAAAGGCGTTAAAGAAGGTGCTGAAGATGCCATCACAACTGTTGTTGATGAAATCACAAGAAGTTTTTAATTGTTTATTTAAATAAA
>CAMPBB010000022.1 GCA_946635125.1 uncultured Clostridia bacterium | reverse complement strand
TCTTCAAAATATTTGTAAAATGTTGCACGAGTTATCATTGCCTTATCGCAGATGTCGGTAACGGTGATATCTTCAAAACTTTTTTCAACCATGAGCTCCAAAAAAGCTCTTGATATTAGTTTTCTTGTTCTTATTGATTGTTTGCTTTCTTTCATTTCCCTTTTTCCTTTTTGTATTTTTCAAAAAACATAAACACTTGTAAACTTTTTGTCAATTTTGTTATCATAACTTTTTTTATGTAAATTTCAAATGGTTGCTTTTGAAAGCATAATATCATATAATAACAGCATAGTCAACAATTTTTACATATGTTAAAAATTTTAACAAGAAAATTTGACAAAAGGAGATAAAAATGAAAGAAAATAAATTTGCAAACTTTGTTGTGAAAAACAGATATTGGTTTTTGGGAATTTTCTTTGCCTTGTTGGTTGCTTCTGGAGTTTTGATGGCTTTTGTTAATGTTAATTATGACTTAACAAAATATCTTCCAGATGGCTCAGACACAAAAGAATCAATTGCGTTAATGGAAAAAGAGTTTGGAGCAACGGGAACATCAAGTGTGATGATTTCAAACATTGATGAAGATAAAGCAGATTTTTATGCTCAAAAAATTCAGGACCTTGACAGTGTTTCAACAGCAGTTGTTTCAAGATTTCAAGAAAAAGATGGGGTAAGTTATGCTCTTATTTCTGTTTTCTTGGTTGATGGTGATTACACGCAAGAGGCTGAAAAAGCACTTGTTGATATTGAAAATATTTTCACAGGAAGCGATGGATTAAGCGAAAATCAAAACTATTATTTGATTGGAAGTGCAAAAACGGCAGTTTCATCAAGAACATCAATTTTGGGAGAAATTCCAATCATTATGATTGTTGCAGTTTTGGTTGTTATTGCTGTGTTAATGCTAACAACAAGGTCTTGGATTGAACCACTAATTTTTTTAATTGTTATTGGAAGTGCAATTTTAATTAACATGGGAACAAACTACTTCTTGGGCTCAATTTCATTTATTTCAAACTCGGTGTCTTCTGTTTTGCTTATTGCTCTTGCAATGGACTATTCAATTGTTCTTGTGAATAGGTTTAGGGAAGAGAGAGAAAAGGACCCAAACATTTTTGAGGCAATGAAAAAAGCTTTGGGTGGCTCAATTATCACAATTATTGCAAGTGGGCTAACTGTTATGGCTGGGCTTGCTGCTTTGATGTTTATGGACTATAAAATTGGTTTAGACATGGGGCTAGTGCTAACAAAAGGAGTGTTTATTTCTCTTCTTGCAGTTATCTTTTTGATGCCAGCAGTTTTGCTATTATTTTCAAAACTTATTCAAAAAACAGAACATAAAAACTTCTTAAAAGGTTTAAAACACATTGGAACTTTTGCAAAGAAAACAAGATTTGTTATGCCAATTTTTTTCTTGTGTTTGATGGGTGGAGCGTTTGCTGTTCAGCACACAATGCTAAACTTTGATTATGTTGCAAAGTTTAATGAATCAGGCTCACTTTATCAAAGTGAACAAAAAGTGAAAGATGTTTTTGGAGAACAAAACTCACTTGTTGTGATTTTGAAAACAAAAGATGAAAGCATAACATTAACTCCAGAACAGCAACAAGAATTGTTTGATGACATTTTGGCAATCAAGGGTGATGGAAAAGAGGTAATCAATGTTTCATCAAGTTTTATGACCAGCAGTGGAGAAGTGTTTAGCGCTTTAAAGGGGCAAAACATAAAAATTGCCTTGGGTGACAAGATAACAGCAAGCTATATTGGTGAAAACTTTATTCCAGCAAATGAGTTAACTCTTGCAATCAACCAAGCGGTGATAAATTTGTGCGGTGGAAATGAAAATGGTGTTTATGCGTTTGAAGCAATAGAGTTTTTGGGGCAACAAGCAAACAAAGAGCAAGCAATTTCTGTTGTTGACGGAATTTTAATGCAAGCAAAAGCAAATGGGCAAATTGATGAAACAACTTATCAAACTTTAAAATATGCTTACACAAATGATTCAGAACAAACAGAAAACATGGGAATGATTCCACTTGTTGCGTCAAAATATGAAAAAGTCATGCAGGGAGAAGATGTTTATAATTCTTCTTCTTACACAAGAATGATTTTCAACATCAATGCTTCTCCAGACAGCAAAGAGGCTTTAAGTTATGTTGAAAACTTAAATAAATTTTTAACTGAACAAAAGGTGGAAAACAGCGGTTTTGAATTTTTTGTTGTTTCAAACTCACAAAATGTGTTAGAAACAAAAGATGTGTTCAAAACAGACAGAATTAAGGTTGACTTAATTGCTGCTCTTGCAATTTTGCTAATTTGTGCAATTTCATTTAAAAGTGTTTCTCTTCCAGTTGTTTTGGTTGCAATCATTGAGGGTTCAATTTTTGTTAACCTTGCTGGAAATGCACTTTTTGGAAACGCAATATTCTTCATTTGTTATCTTTTGGGAACAGCAATTCAAATGGGTGCAACAATAGACTATGGAATTCTTCTTTGTGACCGATATAAAGAAGCAAGAAGAACGCAAAACAAATATGAAGCAATCAAAACTTCAATCGACAAATCTTTTGCAACAATTTTGTCTTCTGGAAGCATTTTAACACTTGCAGCCTTTTCAATTGGAATTTTCTCTTCAATTCCACTTTTGAAATCAATTGGTTACTTAATTGGATTTGGAGCGTTGTCTGCAAGCATTTCAATCTTGTTTGTTCTTCCACAAACACTTCTGCTTTTAGACAAATTTATTGCAAAAACAACATTTAAGTCAAATTTTGTGTTTGAGCAAAAAAATGAAAAGAACAACAAGAAAAAGGAAAAAGTTGTTACGGCAACTGCTGAAAAAAGAAAAGATAAATCTTTTGGCGAAAAATAACAAACAAAAAAAAACCACAATTTTGTGGTCCTTTTTGTTATTTTGACATAGATTGTTCCTGTGCTTCCTTAACTCTCACAACATTTCTTGTCATGCTGATTTTTTTGTCTGTTAGTTTCATTTCTTTTTCATAAAAAGTTTTAACTTCAATCATGTGGTCTTTTTGCTCGTTTATAATTTTTTGAGCACCAGCCCTTCTTTCGTTGCATTCAGTTTCTTTTTTTAGTTTATAAAAAGCATAACCCAAAAGTGTTCCACCACCAGCCATACCGCCAAATGCAAGCAAGTTTTCTGATAAACTCATTGAGATATCAACAAGTTTTTGAGAATAGGTTAAAATAAGATTTGACGCCACACCAGCAAAAGTTCCAAATAGTGTGTAATAGCGTTTTTTTGCTTTTAAAAGTTTTGCTTCAACATTTTCCCATTCTTCAAGTTTTTCCAATCCTTCTTTTGAAAGAGAAAGTTGTTCTTCACAAAATTCCTTGTGTTTTTTTAAGTTTTCAATTTCTTGAAGCAAACCAAAAGGGCCCATTGAATCAAGTTCTTTTTTGTATGAATCAAGCAAAACTTTTTCTTGCAAAGCCTCGCTTTCTTGCAATATATTATTTTCCATTTTTCACTCCTTTAAAGGTAAAATAATTATATCACAAAACGCAAAAAAAGTCAAGATTTGCCTTTTTGGGCAAAAAAGGTTAAACAAAAAAAGCCTTAAAGCAAGGGCTTTTAGGGCTTTTTTGTTAGTTTTTGTAAATTGTTAACACAACATTTTCACCATTTTGAGTGAATGCAAAACTTTTTGCAACTTTTCCCAAAAGTTCAACTTCTGTTGTCACCAAACTGTAAGCAAATCCAGAAGAACCTTCTTTTCCCAAAATTCCGTTAACAAACATTTCACCAATTTGTTTGTTTAAGGCATCGGCTTCACCAATTTTAATGAAGTTGTTTGCAAGTTTTAAAACAGGCTTTATTTGTTCATGAGTAACTTTGTTTAAGTTTAGTGCTTTGCTTTCAACAGTGTAAGAAATGGTGTTTTCTTCCATTGAAACAACAACTGTTGAAGAGATATACAAAACATCTGGAACTTTTCCTTTTAAAATGGAAAGTGGAAATTTGTTCATTTTTTTCTTCACATCAATTAAGTTTATGCTTGAAATTGCTGTGAAACTGTTTTGAATGTGTGTCTTTCCTTCTGCTGTTATGCTTTTTAGGTCAGAGTAGTCAATTTCCAAAAGGCGAAAATCATAGTCATTTAGGTTAATTGTTTCACTTCCAGTGTTAATTTCTGGTGTTTGTGAAGACAAAATCATGTTAAACAAAGCGCAAGTTTCTTTGTCTGTTAAAACAAGGTTTTCAGTTAAAATTTTGCTTGCGTTTCCCGCATCAATGGTGTATTTTTTTGTTTCTTCGTTGTAAGTGATAACTTTTTCAGGGCTTAAAGAGATGCACAGAGCATCGTTTATTTTGTCCATAACTGAATTGTAGTCGCTTTCTTGTGGTTGATTTTTTGCAATTTCGCTTTCTTCAGGAACGGATGAAAGTTTGTTTAAAGCGGAAACGCAAGCAAACACATTCACATCATATTTAAAATAACAAAACGCCCAAACACCGCCAACAGCCAAAGCAACAATTAAAACAAGTGTTATAATAATAATTAAGAGTGATTTTAATAATTTCCCCATATTTTTCTCCTTGAAATACTGTTATTTCAGTTTGATTATATCACAAAGAAAAAATAAAACAAACAAAAATAGCCAATTTGTTTGTTTTAAATGGTATATTTGTTTGTTTAAAAAATTGGAATAAAGTGAAGTCCATAACCAACACAAAGGCTTGGAACAATAAGCATTAAAATGATAAACAAGTTTTCTTTCCAGTTTTTGTTTTGTTTTAAAAGAAGAACAATTGCAATTCCACTGTTAACGCAAAGTCCAGCCAAAATTGAACCAAAACTTAAACCACCAGCCAAATATAGTTCTGTTATCAAAACGGAAGCAGCACAGTTTGGAATTATACCAATCAAAATGGCTAACAGTGGCTGGAACACATAACTAGACTGCAAGAAATTTAAAAAGTTTTCTTCACCAATAAAGTATATGGTAATTCCCAAAACAAGGTTAACAACCAAAATGTAGGCAAAAATTTTTAGGCAGTGAATAAGCGGGTGAAGCCATTCAAACTTTTTGGATGCCATGTTGTGGTGGCAACAGCCATCGCTTGAATGATGGGTGTTTGCTAAATCCTTGTGAGAGTGAGAACTTAAAACGGTTTGTTTTTTTGTGGTATTTTCAGAAATTATTTCAACTTTTTGTGTGCTTTTTAGTTCTGCGTTTTGTGGAATTGGGTGATTGTTTTGGCTAGGAACGGTTTCTTTTTGTGGCTTTTTAAATATTTTTGAATATAAAAACATTGAAAGATAACCAATTGCAATTCCCAAAACGATTTTTGAACCAATCAAAAGCAGTAGGTCCAAAATGTGGCTAGGGCTTGAAAGCATGATTGGGAGAGCTTCATCACTTGTGGCAAGGTAAACAGCAACAAGAGCTCCAACTGAAACTGCCTTTTTTGAATATAGGTCTGTTGTTACAACAGAAAATCCGCACTGAGGAACACATCCAAAAAGGGCACCCATAACAGGGCTTGCTTTTCCCTTTAAAAGTTTTGATTTTTCAAACTTTAACACATTTTTGTATTCCAAAAGTTCAATTAAAAAGTAAACAATCAAAAGGATTGGCAGAATTTTAACACTGTCAATAAATGCATCCAAAATTGTTTCCCAAAATTCAGACATTTCTTGCTCCTTTTGATGCGAATGATTTGCATTTGCATTAAACATTATACCTTTTTTTGATTATTTGTCAATAGTTATTGACTAATTTTTAAAAAAATTATATAATTTTTGTGGAGAAGATAAAAATGGAATTAAAAAGCACAAAATCAAGAAATGAAATTTTAAGTTTCTTGCAAAAGCAGAACTCACCAGTTACGGCAAATTTAATTTTTGAAAAACTTATGAACAAGAAAATCACCCTTTCAACAATTTACAGAACTTTGGAAACTTTTTCAAAAAATGGAATTGTGAAAAAAGAAATTATGCAAAACGGAACAGCAGTTTATTTTTTGGTCCCTCAAGAACATCTTCACATCTTGGAGTGCAAAAAATGCCACAACACAATAAAGTTAAAATATTGTCCATATGACACAGCAAACAGCAAAATAAAAAAGGAAACAAATTTTCAAGTTGACGAGGAAAATGTTGTTATTTATGGGCTGTGTCAAAACTGCAACAAAAAGAGCAATTGAAAAATTACTCTTTTTTTTATCAAAAAAAATTAAAAAATTTTATATCCCTATTGAAATGACTTTTAAGCTGTGGTATAATGGTTTTAGACTAAAATTAAAAGGTAAAATATAATGAAAAGATCAGTTTACATTAAAGAAACAGTTTTTAGAGAAAAAATTATTGCTGGAGCGGAAATTGAAGATTATGAAGATGTTGACAGCATTTTCCCTGTGTTTGATGAGGCAATTAGCAAAAATGTGCCAATTTCATCAATTAACTTTAAATTAACAGACCTAAACTCACCAAAACACATTTCTGACGCTGAACGCAGTTTTATGGAAAAAACAATTGAAGATGAATTGCTCCAAAAATTTAAAGAAAGAAAAGAAGCTAGACAAAACATTAAAATTTCATTTGTGTATCCAAAATACGAAGACATGAAAAAGTATGATTTAACATCTTTAAACAAAACAAGCAAGAAAAATTCCACTCAAGTTGAAAAATTCCTTGAAGGAGTTATGCTTGAAATTATGGCAAACGCGGAAAACTTTAATGAAGAAGAGCAAAGCGATCTTTCACGATATGCAGGTTATGTTTTGTGCCGTGACATTATTTCAGCGCACTTAAAAAGCCAGTTTGGTGAAGGACAAGAATTTTTGAATGAACAAAAACTTGAAGAAATGGCAAAAAATGTTAGTGTTAATCTTGATATGATGGAACAACAAACAAAAATTTGTGAAGAAACTTTTTATGAAGCACTAAAAGTTAATAACACCCAAAGCATTTGTGAAGGCATTAAAGATGAAGAGAGAAAACTTTTGGAAATGGCAATGTTTTCAAACGCTGAAATAAAAAATTATGCTTCATTTAGTGAAAAAACACAATCAGTTATTTTACAGTTTTTAAATGATATGAAACATTTCAACCAAATTGAAGATTTGATGAAAGAACTAGACAATAGCAAAGATTTTAGTAATTTAAAAGAAAGATTTTTGTCTACAACAAAACAAGAGGGATTAAAAGAAATTTTTAGCACACATGAACCAAAATACTTTGGATATAAAGAAATAAAAAATTTCTTTGTCAAAGTGGTGCGCGCTCAAAAAGCGGTTAAAGGAAGAGAAAAAGTTATTTACTCTTATAAAACAAGGGCAGAAGCTCCAATAAATCACATAAACACGATTAAAAATGATTTCACAAAACATGCATCACTTGAAAGCAAACCTTCAAGAGAATATGTTTTAAAGATTTATGGCAAAGAACCAAAAATTGATATGCCAAAGCTTTCATAAAAAACATGCAGGGCTGCATGTTTTTTTATTTTTGTGTTATGTTTATTTGTTGACTTAATTTTTCAAATAAATTATAATAAGTTCAAAAGGAGAAAATGCTATGACATATTTTGTTTGGATTTGGCTTGGAATTTTGGCACTTAGTGCAATTTTGGAATTTGTTTCAATGCAAATGGTTTCAGTTTGGTTTTGTGTTTCATCATTTGCTGCTGTTATCTTGGACCTTTGTTCTGTTGCAATTTGGATTCAGGCTTTGGTGTTTGTTTTGCTTGCTTTACTGCTTTTGGTGTGCCTTAGAAAATTTTGCCTTAAATTCTTGCTTAAAAATGACAACACAAAAACCAATGTTGACCAACTTGTTGGCTCAAAGCACACGCTTTTTGAAGAAATAAAAAAGGGTGAAAATGGGAGTTTGAAGGTTAATGGTGTTGTTTGGACGGCACAAAGTGAAAATGGTCACGCCATTAAAAAAGGTGAAGAAGTTATTATCACAAAAGTTGACGGAAACAAATTGATTGTTAAGAAAAATATTGAAAAAAAAGGAGATAAATAATGAACACGATTGCAATTGTTGTTATTGTTATTTTGGCATTACTTGTTATCACAATTTTGGCTTTAAGCTTAAAAATTGTGCATCAATCCACAGCCATTGTTATTGAAAGGCTTGGAAAATTTCACAAAGTGTTGGAAACAGGAATTCACTTTATTGTTCCATTTTTTGATAGGCCAGCAGGTCCACCAATCACATTAAAAGAAAGGGTTGCTGATTTTGCTCCACAACCAGTTATCACCAAAGATAATGTTACCATGCAAATAGACACTGTTGTATATTTTCAAGTAACAGACCCAAAAATGTATACATATGGAGTTGAACGCCCAATTGCTGCAATTGAAAATTTAACAGCAACAACTCTTCGTAACCTTGTTGGAGAACTTGAAC
>CAMPBB010000021.1 GCA_946635125.1 uncultured Clostridia bacterium | reverse complement strand
TGGAACAATTGAAAATTTCTGCAATATGATGAACAATCTAGCAAAAAAAGTTGGCGCTAATAATTCAAATTTTAAAAACCCTCATGGCCTTGATGAAAAAGGTCATCACACAACGGCTCATGATTTGGCACTAATAACATCTTATGCTTTGGAAAATGAAGATTTTTTGAATATCGTGAAAACAAAGAGCACAAAAATTTGTGAAGGAACAGAAAGCGAAAGATATCTTGTGAACAAAAACAAACTTTTAACAAAACTTGATGGTTGCATTGGTGTTAAAACAGGTTTTACTGATGATGCTGGAAGATGTTTGGTTTCGGCTTGCGAGCGTGATGGTTTAAGGCTTGTTTGTGTTGTGTTTAATTGTGGTCCCATGTTTGAGGACAGTGAAAAATTGTTAAATCTTGGATTTGAAAAATTTAAGTTAGTTGAAATATTGCCAGCCTATTTTTATGTGAAGGATTTGGTTGTTCTTGATGGAAATGTGGAAAAAGTTGGTTTGTGCACAAAAAAAGGATTTTCATGTGTTTTGAGTGAACAAGAACTTTCAAACTTAAATGTTGTTTTTTCGTGCCCAGATGAGATTAAGGCGCCAATCAAAAAGGATGAGGAAGTTGGAGTTTGTGAAATATATTATTGCAATCACTTGATTTTTTCTGAGAAAATATATACAATAGAAGAAGCGTATTCAGTTTTGTATAAAGACAAAATAAAAGAGATATTAAAAGGCTGGAACGCATAACAAAAAAAGGAAAAGAAAATGCGTTTAAACAAATTTATGGCATCATGTGGAGTTGCCTCAAGAAGAAAATGTGATGAAATAATACTTGAAGGAAGAGTTAAAATTAACGCAAAAGTTGTTAAAAAGCTTGGTGTTCAAGTTGACCCAAAAAATGATTTGGTAACAATTGATGATGGGGCAATTAGAATTAGAGGATATTATGAATATTATCTTTTAAACAAGCCCGTTGGTTATGTGACAACAGTTAGTGACCCACAGGGAAGAAAAACAGTTATGGACCTTATTCCAGAAAGCAGGAAAAGGCTTTACCCAATTGGAAGACTTGATTACAACACATCAGGTCTTTTGCTCATAACAAATGATGGAGATTTAACACAAAAGTTAACACACCCATCTTTTGAACTTGGAAAAACATATGTTGCAAAAGTTGCTGGAGAAGTTAATTTAATGGATATTGCAAGGCTTAGGGCTGGGGTTGATATTGGTGGATTTGTCACAAGCAAGGCAGAAGCAAACTTGATTTCAGCAAACAAAAATGAAAGCAGAGTGAAAATAACAATTCACGAAGGCAAAAACAGGCAAGTTCGCAGAATGTTTAAAGCAATTGGTAAAAATGTTTTGTCATTAGAAAGAATTGCAATTGGAAAACTTAATTTGGCTGGGTTAAAGGTTGGAGAATGTAGACCTTTAACAGACAAAGAAGTTGGTTATTTAAAAGAGGTGTGAAATGATTTTTTATAGGTTTAGCCATGCGTGTTGTTGGGTTCACACAAGCTTGTTTTATCCAACAAAAGTGATTGGCAAGAAAAATGTTCCCAAAAAGGGGGCGTGCATAATGTGTTGCAATCACCGCTCTAACATGGATGTTGTTGTGATTGAAACAAAATTTATGAGAAGGCCTTACATCTTGGCAAAACACACATTGTTTAAGAACAAATTTGTTGGGTGGATTTTAAAAAAATATGGAGGGATTCCTGTTAACCGTGAACAAGTTGGAGCACACTCAATAAAAACAGCTTTGGACGCTTTAAAAAAAGGTGAAAGACTTTTGTTGTTTCCAGAGGGGACAAGAAAAGATATTAGTGATGAAGAGAATATGTCACTAAAAAGTGGAACTGCAATGTTTGCCATAAAATCTCAAGCACCAATTGTTCCAATGTGGCTCATAAAAAAACCAAAAGCGTTTAAACGCAATGTTTTGCTTGTTGGGGAACCTTTTCACTTAACAGAATTTTATGGACAAAAATTAACAAAAGAGAATTTGGAAAAAGCAAGCCTTTTGATATCTGAAAAAATGCAATCTCTTCGTGACAATTACTTAAAGGAACAAGAAGAGAAAAAACAGAGAAAACAAAACAAAAAATCAAAAAAACAAGCCAAAACAGAGTAATGCTGGGCTTGTTTTTTGTTTGACACAAATTTGAGTTTTTGTTACAATGAAAAAAAATAAATTTTAAATTGGTTTTTTGTTATAAAAAGTTTGTGGGGGTTGAATTGGAAAAAATAGACATTTTAAAATATAAACTTTCAATCATTGTTCTTTGTTTTAATGGCGAAAAATATATTGAAAAAGCAATAAACAGTTTGTTAAGGCAAAATGTTAACAAAGAAATCATTGTCATAAATGATGGTTCAACAGACAATAGTTTAAATATTCTTGAAAAATTTGGTGATAAAATAAAAGTTTATTCAAATCCAAAACAAATGGGAATTAGTTATTCACGAAATGTTGGAATTGAAAAAGCAACAGGGGACTACACAACAAACTTTGATATTGATGACTTAATTGAAGATGGAATATATAATTTAATGCTTGAAAAGATTGTTGAATCAAAAGCTGATGTTTGCTATTGTGATTATGATGAGGTTGATGAAGATGGAAATTATATCACAAAGTCTAAATATAGTTTTGATGATGAAGTGTTAAAAGATGTGTTTAAAAGTTATTTGTTAGACAAAATTGGTCCGCCTTGGTGGAACAAAATGTTTAAGGCATCTTATGTTAAAACAAAAAGATTTGACCCAAGCCTTTTGATTGGCGAAGATTTAAGCTTTTGCTTGGATGTTTTTAGTGATAAGCCAAAAACAGTTTTTGTTAACAAAGTGTTATATCATTACACGCAAAGAAACACATCAATAATGCATGAATTGTCTCCAAAACATTTGCACTTTTTGGACATTGAAAAGAAAAGTGTTTTTCAAAACTTAAAAAAGAAAAATGAATATCAAAGTGAGCTTGAAACTTTTAGACAACTTATGATAACAAGGGCAATTCACTCAATTTCAAATCTTTTAAACAAACACACAAAAAAAGATGTTTACAATTATTTAAAATCTTTTTGCACAAAACAAACATTAAAGCAAATAATAAAAAATAAAAACATTAGTAAATCCATAAGATTTGAGTGCTTTATTATGAAAACTTTTGGAATAAAAATGCACATGTTTTTGGTTCCAATTTACAAAAAACTTAGGAACAAAAAAAGAAGAAAATAATTGAAGAATTGTTAAATAACAAATAAAAGGAGGTGTTTTTTTTGGCAAGTTATAGTGCAAAAAAGAATTATATATACAACATTATTTATCAACTTGTTTTGATTATAACACCAATTATAACAACTCCTTATGTTTCAAGGGTTCTGGGGGCTGATGGGGTTGGGCAAGCCAGTTTTTCAACATCAATCATAACTTTTTTTGTTGTGTTTTCGGCTCTTGGATTTAACCTTTATGCTCAAAGAGAAATTGCAAAAAACTCAAACAACACAGAAGAGAAAAGCAAAATTTTTTGGGAAGTTAACATTTGTCGTTTTATTTCAACAATGATTGCTTTGATGGTTAATTTTTTGTTTGTTATTATGGGTGTTTATCAGGGTAACACAACACTTATGATAATATTGTCCATAAACATTTTGGCAACAATGTTTGATATTGCTTATTTTTATCAAGGTCATGAAGAATTTGGAAAACTTATGGTCATAAATGTTTTAACAAAAATTTTAATTATTTCATCAATTTTTTTGTTTGTTAAAACCTCAGGCGACCTTTGGAAATATGTTTTAATTAACTCACTTGGAATGATTTTTGGCTATGTTTTTATGTGGCTGTTTTTAAAAAAATATTTAACAAAAGTGAAAATAAAAGAGCTAAAACCTTTTAGGCATTTAAGGGGAACAATTGGCTTGTTTTTGCCAACAATTGCAGTTTCTTTGTATGTTGACTTAGAAAAAATTTTAATTGGAGTTTTTTCAAGCGATGCTCAAAATGGAATTTATGAACAGGCAGAAAAAATTGTTAGGTTTGCTTTAACCATCATTCTTTGCTTGGGTAGTGTTATGATTCCAAGAAATTCCAAAAATTATTCAGATGGGAAACTGCAACTTGTGAAAGAAAACATTTACACAACAACTCACTTTGTTTGGCTTTTGGGAATTCCAATGTGCCTTGGAATGATTTGCTTGGCACCAAACTTTGTGCCATGGTTTTTGGGTGGAGAGTTTTTGGGAAGTGTTGTTCTTTTGCAAGTTTTGTCGCCATTATTTTTAATTATCGGGTTTTCAAACGCGATTGGAATTCAATATGTTCTGCCAACAATGCAAGACAAAAAATACACAAAAAGCGTTGTGATTGGGGCGATTGTTAACTTAATTATAAGTGTTCCACTTGTTTTATTTTTTAAGGCACTGGGTGCTTGTTTTGCAATTCTTGCTGTGGAATTAACTGTTGCAATTGTTGTTTTTTGGGAAGTTAGAAAAGAACTATCTTTTTCAAAAGTCATAAAAACAATAAAAAAGCCACTGCTTGCTGGAATTGTTATGTTTTTGATAACTTTTTCACTTTCAAAACTTTTATCTCCAAGCATTTTAAACACTTTTATAATATTATTTGCTGGAATTGTTAGTTATGCTTTAATGATTTTTGCTTTAAAAGATGA
Organism: uncultured Clostridia bacterium; assembly: GCA_946635125.1. Taxonomy (GTDB): domain Bacteria; phylum Bacillota; class Clostridia; order Christensenellales; family UBA1242; genus UBA7584. Next base: position 3,781 of record CAMPBB010000021.1, on the reverse strand, counting down.
TTTGGTTATTTCAACAACAAAACAAATTTATCAAAAATTTTTGAAGAAAAAGCCATAGTGCTTTTTTGTTTTTATCATATTTTACTGCAAAAAAATATAAAATAAAATGTGCGGTAAAATTTTTAAGGAAAAAAAGAAAAACTTTGTTTTTGTTTGTTAAATGGTAAGTGGTGTAAAAAAAATGTAAGTCCATTGTGAAAAATGCTTATTATAGGTTGCAAAAAGTGTTGTTTTATGCTAATCTTATGTTAAAACATAAACAAAGAGGGATATTGTGTCAAAAAAAATAAGGTTAGCTCAAAACAAAAAGCCTAAAAGAAAAACCATATATGAAAAGTTTTTTAAGAGATTTTTTGACATTTGTTTGTCCCTTTTAGCGTTAATTGTTTTATCTCCTCTGTTTTTAATTATTTTTGTTTGTTCAAAAATAATCTTACGAGGAAAAGTTGTTTTTTCACAAATTAGGCCAGGGAAAAACGGAAAAGTTTTCAAACTTTATAAGTTTAGGTCAATGACAAACAAAACAGATGAAAACGGAAACCTTTTGCCAGATAAAGATAGAATAACAAAATATGGAAAGTTGTTAAGGAAATTAAGTCTTGATGAACTTCCTCAACTTTGGAATATCTTAAAAGGTGACATGAGCATCATTGGTCCAAGGCCAAGGCAAGTTAAAGACATGATTTTTTATGATGAAGATGTTTTTAAGGCTTACAGAGTAAGACCAGGGCTTACGGGGCTGGCACAAGTTAGCGGAGGAAGGAGCGAAGCAAGTTGGCAATCAATTTTTGATAACGACTTAAAGTATAGCCAAAGAATAACTTTTTGGGGAGATGTGAAAATATTTTTTAAAACAATAATTGTTCTTTTTAAATCAGACAGTGCAAGTTCTGGAGCAAGTGGGAGCAAGAGAGAATATTATTATTGTGACCATCTTTTAAAAAATAATTTAATTTCACAAAGTCAATATAACACTGGAATTGAAAAAGCAGAACAAATCATAAAAAATGGTTTAAAAGTTGAGTATCAAAAAGAGTTACACAACAAAAAATTTATGGAGAATAAAAAAGAATGAAAGAAGAACTGAAAATATTGCCAAAACATATTGGTTTCATAATTGATGGAAATGGACGCTGGGCAAAAGAGCGTGGTCTTCCTCGTTCTATGGGGCATGATGCGGGAATGAAAAATTTGGATGTTGTGATTAAAGAATGTTTTTACACTTATGGCATAAAAACAGTAAGTTTGTATGCTTTTTCAACAGAAAATTGGAATAGACCCAAAAAAGAAATTGATTTTTTGATTAAGTGTTTTAGAAAATATTTAAACAAAAGTTTTGTTGAAAGATATCCCAAAGTTAAACTAAACATTATGGGGGATTACACAGTTTTTCCACAAGATTTGGTTGAGAACGCAAAAAGAACAATTGAAGAAACAAAAAACAACACAGAATTTGTGCTAAATTTGGGCATAAATTATAGTGGTCAAGATGAAATTGTTTATGCTGTAAACAAAATAATAAAAAGCGGAGAAAAAGAAGTTTCAAGAAAAACCATTGAAGATAACCTTTACACTGCTTGTCAAGAACCATTAGATTTTTGCATTAGAACAAGTGGTGAACAAAGGATTTCAAATTTTATGCTTTGGCAAATATCATATGCTGAGCTATATTTTCCAAAAACATATTGGCCAGATTTTGGAAAAAAAGATTTGTTTTTGGCTTTAAAAGAATTTGAAAAAAGAGATAGAAGATTTGGAGCAATAAAAGAAGAAAAATAATGGATAAAGAAAAAATTTTAAATAGTGAGGATATAAATATTTACTTAAAATATAGATTGCTTGTAAATCTAACTATTTTAAGTTTTTTCTTATTTTTTCATTGTTTTTGGAGCGGGGCAATTTATTTTGCTTTTGCTTTAATGGTTTTATTTATTTTGTTTGATAATCTTGAAAATGGATTAACATACATTGTTTTTTATTTCCCATTTTCGATGATTTCAATTTTTGAGTGTCTTGTTTTGTTTTGTGTTTTGGTTGCTTTGTTTATGATAAAATATGTTGTGAAAACTTATTTTTTAGACAAAACAAAAATAGACTGGAAATTCCTTGTTCTTGTTCTTGCTTTCTTGGTTTATTGCCTTATTCCAATTGGACCATACACAAACAACACTTTAGCACACATTTTGCCGTGTCTGGGGGTATTTTTTGCCCTTTTAATGGCGATAAAAAACAATGTTAAAATTCGTTTTAATTTTAACGCAAAAGTTTTGGCTCTTGCTTTAATTATTTCAAGCGTGATGGCTCTCACATCATTTTTTGATGTTTACATTTCTCACCATTTAATGAATTATGATGGCAGGTTCACTGCCTTATTTAATCATCCAAATGTTCTTGCAATGTTATGTGAAATTGTTTCAGCGTTTTTGGTGTATTACATTTTAAGCAATAGGGCAGGGAAAACGGAAATTGTGTTGCTTGTTTTATTAACTGTTTTTGGTGCAATGAGTTTAAGCAAAACTTTTTTAATCCTTATGGGGATTGAATATTTGTCACTTTTAATTTATTTTTTCCAAAAAAGTTGGAAAAGGACTTTAATTGTTGTTTTGGGGCTTCTGTGTGCTGGCGTTATTTTATGGATTATTGGGCATGACTGGATTTTAAAATATTTTGAAAGATTTTTTAATGGCGAAAAGCATTTTGAAACATTCAAAGATTTCTTAAATGTGATCACAACATATCGTTATGAACTTTGGGAAGTATACTTTAATGAAATTATCACGAATCCTTTAATTTTGTTCTTTGGAGCAGGTGTTGGAGCCATGCCAATTGGTCCAAGGGGCATAAGTGCTCACAATATGTTTATTTCAATGATTTATCAGTTGGGAATATGTGGTTGTTTGCTTTTAGCGTTAATTCTTGTTTACTCTTTCATAAAAATTCAAAGAACAAAAGGAATAAAAGTAAGCAAAGCAATTTGCGTTCCAGCAATTGTCTTAGGGCTTATCTGTTTTGTTGAAGACTTAATATTTTTTATGTATGGGCATTAGTGGGGTGAAAAAATGCTTGAGTTTATAACAAATTTTTTCCATAGTGTTTTTGGAACAAATGCAATTTTGGCAACAATTATAATTGCAATAGTTCCTTTAATAGAACTAAAAGGAGCAATTCCTTTTGGAATGGATGTTGGGCTTTGGGGCGAGCATGCTTTGGGCTCGATGGAAGCGTTTTTGTATGCTTTTTTGGGAAGCATTATTGTTGTTCCAATTTTGGCACTAATATTTAAGCCAATATATAACTATGTTAAAGACAAAAAGTTTTTTCGTTCAATTGCAAACTTTTTTGTGGTAGAAGCCAAGAAAAAGAGTGAGGAAACAGAACAAAAAACGCAAGAAAAATCAAAAGTGAAAGCAATTGTTATTAAGTGTTTTATTGTGTTTTTGTTTGTTGCATTCCCAGTTCCTTTAACTGGGGTTTGGACTGGAACTTGTTTGGCAGTTTTAATGGGGCTAAATTTTTGGCAAACATGTTTGTCGGTTTTTTTAGGAAATGCTTTTTGTGGGTTAATTGTAACATTTGTTTGCATGCTCTTTCCAAGTGCCACAAACATTATTTTAATTGTTTTCTTGGGGCTTATTTTAATTGCTTTAATTGTTAAAATTGTGCTTTATGTTTTAAAAAAGAGAAAGGAGAAAAATAGTGAAGAAAAGCAGTAAATATTACATTTATTCAGGTGTGTTTTTGGGGCTATTTGTTTTTTTGATAATGCTTTTGTTGTTTGTGG
>CAMPBB010000020.1 GCA_946635125.1 uncultured Clostridia bacterium | reverse complement strand
GCGTGTTAAGAGGTGGAGCAGACAAGATTTTGGGCTGTGAATCAACCACTGTTGATTATCTTAAAAAAGAAGCATTAAACAAAGATTCACCAATTCACGAAGCTTTTGTTGAAAGTGGAGTTCCACAACCAAAAGAAGGCGAAGAACTAACAGAAAAACAACAAGAACAAGCCAACCAAACAAGAGCAAAGAATGAAGAACAACTTGAAGCAACAATGACCGATGTTCAAAAAGCGCAAGACGCAGGAATGGAAAGTGTTGTTGAAGACTTGGCAGATGAAAAAGCACAAGAAAGAGAAGAAATGGAAAGAGCTGCAGAAGAGGCAAAGAAAGCAAAAGAAGCAGAAAAAGCAGCAAAAGCTGCTGCCGCTGAGGAAGCTGGTCGCACTGCTGGTGCTTAATAGATGTAAAAAAATAAAAGAGCAAACATTTGCTCTTTTTTTTGATTTTTGCTTTTAAACACTCAGCCACATAAAAACTTTTGGTAAATTATTATGAAAAATGTTTTAGTCAGCTTGCTTAAATATGACAAAATTTTTGAATTTTATTCATTTTTATTTGACACAAAACTGCAAAAATTATTATAATAATTATGTAATTAAATAAAGGGGGAAAAGTTTATGCAACAAACAAAAAAGAGTTTCAAGTTTTTGAATGCACTGTATCTATTATTATTGCTTCCACTTGTTTTCTTGTTTACTGCTTGTGGTGAAAGCCCAACAACAAAGCAACTTTCAACAGAAGCAACTTGCTCAACATCTGGAGACTATGCACAAGCTTCAACACAAGAAGCATATGAAACAGCTGTTCAAGACAAGACAATTGGTCAAGGAGCATATAGAGTGACAATTACTGGAACAGAAGGTGGACAAGATATGTATGTAAACTTGATAATGAGTGGTTCTGATATGTCTATGAAAATGAGGATGCAAGACCCAACATCAGAGAAAGCAAAAACTGTTGAGATGTATACTTACTACACTGGCGGAAAAATTTATAACTCAATGGCATTTCAAGGAAAGACTTATAAAGTTTACATGGAAATGGATTTAGAGAGTGCTTTAAGTGAACAAGCTGAAGGTGCTGCAATGTTTGATGTTCAATCAGTTTTGGATGCAATAAAAAAGGCTGGAGATCTTGACATTTTTACTGATGCAAATGGAAACTTTAAACTTTCAACAAAAGAAGGTGGAAGTTTTGAGATGGATGGAGCAACAATCACAAAGGCAACAGCTTACTTAAACTTTGATGCAGACAAAAATTTGACTGCATTGAAAATGACTTATGAAGGCAGTCACTTAAATGATGATGGCGAAACTGTTGAAATGAGTGGAACAGTCACAATGAGTGCGTTCAGTGGAAAAATTGCATTTCCAGATTTGAGCTCATACAAGAGCCTTGAAGAAATTATGGCAGGCATGTTCCAACCTGAATAATAGTTTGTTATGGCTTAAAAAACTTTTGAAAGCACCCCTGATGTGATGTTAGATAGTTGTTTTTAAAAGAAGAAAAAGAGCAAGTTTTTGCTCTTTTTTGTTTTTTGCGAAAATTTTCAGCAAAAATTTATATAACAAATTTTTGGTCTAATGCTATACAAATTTTTTTAATTGTGTTATAATAAACTAATTGTTTAGGAAAAACACATAGGAGAACAAGCTATGAGTGACTTAGAATTTAAAAAAGAAGAAGAATATTTGGCTGAAACTGTTGGTGCAATAGACTCCAAGATTTATGCGTTAAATGAAAACATTGAAAAGCAAAAAGAATGGGCATTGGAACTAAAAAAGCAGTATATTCGTGACCTTAGGGAATATGACCAATATGAGTTTGCAGATAACTATAACAAACTGAACGAAATAATGGATTTTACAGACGAACAAGTTGCGGAAGCAAACAGACTTCGTGATATTCGTGAAAAGCCATATTTTGGAAGAATAGATTTTAAGGCAAATGGTGACGATGAAACACTAAAACTTTATATTGGCCTTATGAGCATCAGCACAAACAAAGACCTGTTTGTGATTGACTGGCGTGCTCCCGTTAGCGAACTTTTTTATGAGTTTGGAAAAGGTAAGGCAAGTTATAATGCTCCAGATGGGAAGATTGAGGGTGAAATAACACTTAAAAGGCAATATGAAATTGAAAACAGCGTGTTAAAAGATTTTTATGATGTGGACATCAACCTTTTTGATGAGTATTTAAGGGAAGTTTTGTCTAAATCAAAAGGGCAACGGCTTGAAAACATTGCATCAACAATTCAAAAAGAGCAAAACGAAATCATAAGGAACTTAAAAGACGACATCTTGGTTGTTCAAGGTTTTGCTGGGTGCGGAAAAACAACAATCGCTCTTCATCACATTGCTTATGCTCTGTATAGACTCAAAAACTTAAAATCAGCAAATGTGTTGTTTTTTAGTCCAAACGAGGCGTTTTTAACCTATATTGGAAAAGTTTTGCCAGACCTTGGAGAAGAAAACACAAGAAGCGCAACTTTTCCAAAGTTTATAAGGCGTATGCTCAAAACAAGCAAGCCAGTTGAAACAACAGACGAGTTTGTTATGCGTTATAACTTTTTGGACAGCAAAAACAAAAAACTTATTGATGATAAATTAAAGTTTTCAATGCGAGCAAAAATGCAGGCTTGGCTTGAAGAGTTTTCAAAAACACTTCGTTTTTCTGGTGACATTAACATTGATGACAAGCAATACACAAAAGAAAGCTTGAATGAAATGCTTGAAAAAGACTTAAAGCACGCAAAATATCGTGAAAAAATTTATTCAGTTGCAAGTTTTATTTACAAAGATGTGAAAACAGAAGATGTTGGCAAGAAAGAATATATTTTAAATGAAATAACAGAAAATGTTAATCAGCCAATAACACTGTTTGCGTTATACGACAAAATGATGGAAAGTTTTGGTTATTCAAAACTAGACATTGATGAACCACTATTTTTTGAAGATGCCGTTCTTCTTTGCACTTTAAAAGAACTCACACAAAACATTGTTACCCGTGTGGACTTAAAACACATTGTTATTGATGAAGCACAAGATTATCCATTATTGTTTTTCGACTTCTTAACAAGAATTTATAATCACTCAAGCTTCTGCATTGTTGGAGACATAAACCAAAAAACCGTTCCAGGTGAACTTAACAGCCTTGAAGATATTGGCAAACTCAAACAAACAAAAGATAGATTTAGTTATGTTGTTTTGGATAAAACATATAGGTCTTCTGAAGAAATTGTTGAATATTCTTCTGCTCTTGTCGGAAATCCAAGGCATAACGCTTTTAGGCTTAAATATGGCCAGCCTGTTGAAGAAATCAAGATGAACTCAAATTATTTGAGCCAAATTGACAACATATTAAAAAAGATTGATGTTAAAAGCAAAACAGTTGGAATTATTGCTGGAGACACAGAAACATCACAAGAAATTTTTAATGAGTTAAGCAAAACAAGAAGTGCTGATGAAATTAGTTTTGTGAAAAACGCATATTCAGTTGCTGGAACAAACATTGAAGTTTGCCCAATAACACTCTGCAAAGGGCTTGAATATGACACAGTTATTTTAGTGCAAAAAGGAAAACTTTTCGAGCATCAAAACAAAAATGAGTTTTTGTATGTTGGTGCAACAAGAGCAATAAACAAACTTTTTGTGTTAAAAAAATAAGTTTGCAAAAAATGAATTGCAAAAACTTTAAAAAATGTGAAAAAATCATATAAAATTTAAGGAATTTGATTATGAACATAAAAGAAATTGTTTCAAAAGAAATAAAAGCTCAGGGAGCAACAAGTGAAGATATTCAAAAATTATTGCTTGTTCCACCTCAAAAAGAAATGGGAGATTTAAGCCTTCCATGTTTTACTCTATCCAAAATTTTCCACAAAAGCCCAAATGACATCGCACTTAATTTGCAAGAAAGTTTAAAGAATTCAAACATTGTTAAGAAAACAGATGTTTTAAACGGTTACTTAAATTTATTTTTAGATGAAAAATATTTCAGCAAAATAATAATAGAAGATATGCAAAAAAATCTTGAAAGATATGGCGCACAAAACATTGGAAACAACAAACTTTGTTTAATTGAGTTTAGTTCAATAAATGTTGCAAAAAATCCACATGTTGGTCATTTGTGCGGAACTGCCTATGGTGAAAGTTTTTGCCGTCTTCATGAATATTTTGGCTACAACGTTAAAAGGCTTAATTATCTTGGCGACTATGGAACGCAGTTTGGAAAGGTTATCACAGCTTACTTAAAATATGGGAGCCGTGAAAAAGTGTTAGAGCGTGGAGTTGATGAACTTCAAGACCTATACATTAAAATTAACGCTGAATGTGAAAACGATGAAAACCTTTTAAAAGAGTGCCGTGAATGCTTCTTAAAACTTGAAAAAGGCGATAAAGAAATTCAAAAACTATATGATTGGTTTAAAGAAATTTCAATTGAAGAGGCAAAAAGAATTTATAACGAACTAGACATTACTTTTGACGATTGGAGAGGAGAAAGTTTTTATGCTCAATATAACAAAGAAACTCTTGCTCTTTTGAATGAAAAGGGATTAACAAAAAGAGATAACGGAGCACTTTTGGTTGATTTGAGCGAGAAAAATCTTGGGAAACTTATTGTTGAACAAACAAGCGGAGCAAGCATTTATGCGACCCGTGATTTGAGTTCACTTCTTAACCGTTATAAAGAATATCATTATGACAAATTGCTGTATGTAACAGGCGTTGAACAAGAGCAATATTTCAATCAAATTTTTGAAGTTGGCAAGATGCTAGGGCTTCCTTATATGGACAAAGTTTTCCACTTTTCCACAGGGCGCATCTCTTTGCCAACAGGAAAGATTTCTTCAAGAAAAGGTGCTGTTGCTTTGATTCGTGATTTGTTTAAAGCGTCCATTCAAAAAGCACACAGCGTTTTGATTGAAAAAGGCACAAACGCCAGTGATATGGAAGCACTTGAAAAACAAATTGGAATTGGAGCTTTGGTGTTCACAATCCTTAAAAGCACATCAACAAAAGACAGTGTTTTTGACCTTGACAGAGCAATAAGTTTTGATGGCGAAACTGGACCATATCTCCAATACACTTATGCAAGAACTTGCTCAATTTTAAGTAAAGCAAAAGAGAGCAAAGTTGAAGGCAAAGTTGATTTGAATGTGTTGCCAGCAAGTGTGTTTCCTTTAATTAAACTTTTCCCAAATTTTGGTGAAGCCTTAAACAACGCTTTTTATGAATATGACCCAAGTTATATTGCAAGGTATGCCATGAATTTGTGTTCAGAGTTTAACAGAGTGTATAGCGAAACAAAGATTTTAAGTGAAGACAAAAAGTTGTCAGAAACAATGGTTGAAATAACAAGACTTACAAACAACCTCTTGAAAAAGTGTTTATATTTCCTTGTTATGAAAGCACCAGAAAGAATGTAAAATTTATCATTTGCAAAAATTTAAAGAAAAAAACAAATAAAAACATCGTTTTTTATTTGTTTTTTTAATATATTTCAATTTTTAAAATTTGTTTAACAAAACAATTAAAAAAATAATCATACCCAAAAGAATTATTCCAGAAAAAATCATATAAAAAATCCAAACTCTTGTTGATTTTTTGTATGGGCTGTTTTCTTTTATGCTTTTCATGATTTCATGTTCTGAAATTCCAAGTTGTTTTTTTAACTTAATGTTTTCATCAACAAGCTCTTCATATTCATATGAGTTGTTTGTTTTTTTGATTCCAAGTTGCTTTTTTAAGTTTGAATTTTCTTTTCTTAATCTTTCAACTTCTTTTTCCATTTGAACTTGGTCAATTTTTTCTAGTGACCGATCAATCATCATTGTTTCCAAAAGTGGGTCATAATTCATAGCGCACCATCCTTTGTTTTCATTATATCATAAAACGCATAAAAACAAAATAAAAAAAACTAACAGAAAGTTAGTTTTTTTTAAACTATAAAATTATAAGCCTTTAACTCTTGTTGAATCCTCTTTCTTTGCTGTAACTGTTTTTGCTGATGCTTTGTGTCTTAAAGGATTTGATCTTGCTTTTTCAACTTTTCTACCATATTCGTTAACTGAGCCAATTCCACACATTTTATTTAAAACTGCTGTTTGGTCAAAAAAATTCTTTTTTTGTTCGCTGCTTAATGAATCAATCAATTTTGGCTTTAAAAATTTAACTTGTTTTGCAAGGTCTGCATCATATCTTTTCTTTGTTTCTGAAAATTTTCCTTCAATAGTTAAGTCAACAACTTTTGTTGAGATTGGAACGCCATTTTCTTTTGCTTCCATAATGATGTATTTCTCACTATTTCTAGCGTTAGCCCATTCTGGAACGCTTGGGACATAACCACAACTTTCAAGTCCATATATATATGATTGCATAAATTCTGTTACATTTCTTTCTTGTGTTGCCATAATTTTATTCTCCTTTATATAGCCCAATTATAACACAATATTGGGTGCTTGTAAATACCTTTTTTTAAAAAATTTTAAAAACTTACTTAAAGTGTTTGTTTTTTGTGGGGTAAGTGCATTTTTTTACAATTAACCCCACTTTTTTTGTTGTTAGATTAAAGGTTACAACAAGTCGCTGTCGTCAAAGATGTCTGGAATTTCTTCCTCTTCAAGAGGTGCGTTATCAAATTCTTGAGGTGGTGCAAGATTTTTGTATGCCTCTTCCATGAGTTCACTTGTTGCTTTGTCAAGTGAACTTTCATCAGGCATTTCTTTTGGCATTGTTTTTTCAAGACTTTGAAGATTTGAATCTTTTCCCATGTCGTGGAATGTTGTGATGTCACCCTTCCAAAATAGTGGAATATCTCCAAGTGGACCATTTCTGTGTTTTGCAACAGAGAGTGTGACAACATAGTCTTTTTGAGACGACCCTTCTTCATCGTCGTTTGGTTTGTTGATGAACATAACAATGTCGGCATCTTGTTCAATTGAACCACTTTCACGAAGGTCTGAAAGCATTAGGCGCTTGTCTTTTCTGCTTTGATTTTCAACAGACCTATTAACCTGACTTAAAACAAGAACGGGAACATTAAGTTCTTTTGCAAGGATTTTCAAGTTTCTTGAAATTTCACTAACTTCGGTCTGCCTTGATTCAACTCTTTTTCCAGTGCTCATAAGTTGAAGATAGTCGATAACAACAAAGTCCAGTCCTTTTTCTCTTTGAAGTCTTCTGCACTTGTTGATAACAGTACCAGGGGTGTTCATTGAAGAGTCGTCAACAAAAATCTTTGCTTCTTCCATTTCTTTAACAGTTTGGAAAAGTTTTCTCCATTCTTTTTCATCAAGTTTTGCTCTAAGCGCTTTTTCCATTGAAACTTTTGAAGCAGAGCACAATGCTCTTTGAACAAGTTGAATTCTTGGCATTTCCAAAGAAAAGATTGCACAAGATTTGTGCTCTTTTAACGCCATGTGAAGAACAATGTTCATAGCAAGCGAAGTTTTTCCAACACCAGGGCGGGCAGCAAGAATGATTAAGTCACTGTTTTGAAAACCATTTGTTATTCTGTCTAGGCCTGCAAATCCAGTTGGAATTCCTTGAAGAGCGTCTGGGTCTTTCACAAGTTTGTTGAATTTGTCCATAACTCCTTGAAGGCTTTCTTGAATTTGTTCAAGCTTTCCGATGTCGTTGTTTTCTGCAATTCCATAAATTTGGCTTTCAGCAAAAGCAAGAGCGTCTTCAGAATTTTCATTTTCATAAACTCGGTCAATAATTTTTTGGCTTGATGAAATAAGTTTTCTTAAAATAGAATTTCTTTTAACAATTTCCATATAGTCTTTATAGTTAGCAGCACTTGGAACAATGTTTGTGAGCATTGAAATATAGCTAATTCCACCAACGCTGTCTAATAAGCCAACACGCTCAAGTTCGTCTGGCAAACTAACATAGTCTATGTTTTTTCCTTGAGAGAAAAGCGTTTTCATGCAAGAGAAAATGCTTTTGTGTGAATTTGTGTAAAAATCTTCTTCTTTTAGGTCGTTTAAAATGCTAACTGGGGCATCTTTGTCAATCATAACACAACCCAAAACGGCTTGTTCAGCCTCCAAACTGTGTGGAAGCTTTCTTGCTTTTGTTTCTTCTTGATTTGCCATAACTTTTCTCCTTTATTTTCTCTTTTTATGTTTTTTTGAAGGTTTGTTTTGGTAATTTCGTTTTTGCTTTTGAACAATTTTTGTGGGAGCGTTGTTTTCAAGGCCTTCACTGTTTTGCTGTTTTTTCTCTTCCAACTTCTTTTGTTCTTCCATTTTTCTTTCTTGTTCTTTTTTATGCAAGAATTCTGTTCTTTTTTTGGTGATGTGGTTGCGATATTGTTGCGTGATTAAAAGCCAAAGAACATAAACAAGCAAAATAATGAAGCAGTCAATCACAATAAGCCAAACATTTGAAACAAACTTAAATATCAGCATATCAACAACAAAAAGGATTGGAATAGCAATGAGTATTGCCATGAAATAGCGCTTTATCATTGACATTATTTCTTTTCTTGTCATTTAATGCCCCCCAATTTTTCTTTATTGTATCACATAACAAAATTTTTTTCCACCCTTTTTGCAAAAAAATTGCAAAAGGGCAGTTTTTT
>CAMPBB010000019.1 GCA_946635125.1 uncultured Clostridia bacterium | reverse complement strand
GCTTCCCTTGGAACAGACACTGGTGGTTCAATTCGTGAGCCAGCCTCATTTTGTGGCGTTGTTGGTTTAAAACCAACTTATGGAAGAGTTTCAAGATTTGGTGTTGTTGCATTTGCTTCTTCATTAGACCAAGTTGGACCATTAACAAAAAGTGTTGAAGACAGTGCAATAATGCTTAAAGTTATTGCTGGCAGCGACCAGTCAAATGACATGACAAGCAGCACAAAAGAGGTTCCGGATTATGAAAATGTGAAAGCAGATGTTTCTGGCAAAAAAATTGGAATTGCAAAACAGTTTTTTAACGACAAACTTGACCCATGCGTTAAAAAAGCAATTGAAAATGCCGTTGAGTTTTATAAGCAAAATGGTGCGGAAGTGACGGAAATTGACTTGCCAAGTTTGGATGCAGCTTTGGGAGTTTATTACATTTTGTCTTCTGCTGAAGCAACCAGCAATCTTGCAAGGTTTGATGGGGTTAAATATGGTGTTCAAGCAAAGAAATTTGCAGACATCACAGACCTTTATTTTAAGTCTAGAACTCAAGGTTTTGGACCAGAAGTTAAGAGAAGAATAATGCTTGGAAACTATGTTTTGTCTAGCGGATATTTTGATGCTTTTTATAGAAAGGCAAGAAAAGTTCAAAAAGTTATTAAAAAAGAGTTTAGCGAGGCGTTTTCAAAGTGTGACATCATTATTTGTCCAACAACAGCACAAACAGCCTTTAAACTTGGAGAAAAGAGTGGTGACCCACTTGCCATGTATTTAACAGACATCTTCACTGTTCCAATCAACATTGCAGGACTTCCAGCGATGAGCATGCCTGTTGGAAAAGACGAAAAAGGGCTTCCAATTGGAATGCAACTCATTGCAAAAGAGTTTGATGAAGAAATGATTTTTAGGTTTGGAAAATTGTTTGAAGAAAAGAATAAGGAGGCACAAAATGTATAAAGTTGTTATTGGACTTGAAGTTCACAGTGAACTTAAAACAAACACAAAATGCTTCTGTTCTTGTGAAAACAAATTTGGTGGTAAGCCAAACACTCACTGTTGCCCAGTTTGCGTTGGAATGCCTGGGGCACTGCCAGTTTTAAACCAAAAAGCAGTTGAATATGCCATAAAGGCAGGGCTTAGTGTTGGTTGCAGAATTAACGAGTATTCTGTTTTTGAGAGAAAAAACTATTTTTATCCAGATTTGGCAAAAGCATATCAAATTTCACAACTTGAATATCCTTTGTGTGTTGGCGGTGGCGTTGAAATTGATGTTGATGGAAAGAAAAAATTTGTAAGGCTTAACAGAATTCACCTCGAAGAGGATGCTGGAAAACTTGTTCACACAAAAGAAGGAACAATGATTGACTATAACCGTGGTGGTGTTCCACTTATTGAAATTGTTTCAGAGCCAGACCTTGAAAGTGCGGAAGAGGCTGTTGCTTATCTTCAAAAACTTAGGGCAACACTTTTATATTTGGGTGTTAGTGACTGCAAGATGCAGGAAGGAAGCCTAAGGTGTGATGTTAACCTTTCTCTTCACAAGGAAGGAGAACCTTTTGGCACTAGAACAGAAATGAAAAACCTAAACTCATTTAAGGCTGTTTTTAGAGCAATAAAATATGAGGCAAAAAGGCAAGAAGAAGAACTTGATGCCGGAAGAAAAATTATTCAAGAAACAAGAAGATGGGATGACAATGCTGGCAAAAGCTATTCAATGAGAACAAAGGAAGATGCACAAGACTATCGATATTTTCCTGACCCAGACATTATTCCAATTGAGGTTGAAAAAACTTTTATTGAAGAAATTAGAAAGAATCTTCCAAAGCTTGCTGATGACCGAGCAAAAGACTATGTTGAAAAGCTTGGGTTAACAGAAAATGATGCAAAACTTTTAACTAATGAAAAATATGTTTCAGATTATTTTGAAGAAACAATAAAATATTTTAACGAACCAAAATTTGTTTGTAACTGGATTTTGGGTGAAGTGTTTAAAAAACTTAACAGTCTTGACGATGAAAGTGCTGAAATTGGAATTTCTGCACAAAACATGGCAAAACTCTTAAAACTTTATCACAGTGACTCAATTGGTCAAAAAGTTGCAAGAAATCTTTTAGATGAACTTTGGGGAACAGATTTAGACCCAGAGCAAGTTGTTAAAGAAAAGGGGTTGATGCAAAATAATGACACCAGCGGACTTGAAGAAATTATCAAAAAAATAATGAACAACAATCCAAAAGCAGTGAATGAACTAAAATCAGGAAATCAAAAAACAATGGCATTCTTTGTTGGGCAAGCAATGAAGGCAACAAGCGGAAAAGCTAATCCAAAACTTGTTAATGAAATTGTTTCAAAACTAATTAAGTAGGTGAGGTGAATTATGGAAAAGAAATATGTTATGATGGAACCACCAATTGATGAATTGGTGAAAAAATGTGGTGGTAGCAAATATCTTTTAACATGTCTTATTGCAAAAAGAGCAAAAGAACTTTCAAATGCTTATTTTGCTGGCGAGCCACAAGAAAAAGACCCAAAAGTTATTGCGCAAGCAGCAGAAGAGATTATGGAAGGAAAAATTATTCCAGGGAAATTTTAGTGAAAAATGATGTTTGCAGAAGTTATTGTTGACATAAAAACATCTGAAGTTGACAAAATTTTTGACTATATTGCAATTAGTGGACTTGAAATTGGGCACAGAGTTTTGGTGCCTTTTGGCAATCGCAACATTGAAGGGTATGTTGTTGGCATAAAAAATCACTGTGATTATCCAATTGAAAAACTCAAAAGCGTTGCAAAAATACTTGATGAAAAGCCTTTAATATTGCCAGAAATGTTTGCTTTGAGTGATTTTATGATTAAAAACAATCATTTAAAGCGTGTTGACACATTAAGGCTTTTTTTGCCAAGTGGAATTCGAAAAGAAAAAATAAAACCACTTGTGAAGGAATTTGTTTATGTTAATGAGTTTGTAGCACAAGAAATTGAAGCAAAAATTCGGGCAAATTCAAAGAATCAACAAAAGATGCTGTCTTTTTTAAAACCCAATGAAAAATATTTAAAAAGTGAGCTAAACAAAATGTTTGGCTCTTTGGCTGTTCAAAAATTTATTGAGTGGGGAGTTTTAACGCAAGTTGAACAAAGAGTGCTTAGAAATCCAATTTTAAAA
The DNA here is from genome assembly GCA_946635125.1 of uncultured Clostridia bacterium. GTDB lineage: Bacteria > Bacillota > Clostridia > Christensenellales > UBA1242 > UBA7584. Next base: position 5,471 of record CAMPBB010000019.1, on the reverse strand, counting down.
ACAAAAGAAGACAAAACTGTTGAACTAAATGAACTTCAAAAGAAAATTTTGGAAGAAATAAAAAAACCTGCAACACACCTTTTGTTTGGTGTTACTGGTAGCGGAAAAACCGAAATATATATGCACGCCATAAAGAGGTGTTTGAGCGAAGGAAAAACCGCCATTATGCTTGTTCCAGAAATTGGGCTTACTCCGCAAGTTGTGTCGCTTTTTAAAGCAAGATTTGGCAACACTGTTGCAATTCTTCACAGTGGCCTTTCAATGGGTGAGCGTTTTGATGAATGGCAAAGAATATTTAATGGTGAAGCAAATATTGTTGTTGGAGCAAGATCAGCAATTTTTGCACCATTAAAAAACATTGGAATAATCATAATTGATGAAGAACATGATGATTCTTATAAGAGCGAAAGTAACCCAAGATTTTACACACATGACATTGCAAAGTTTAGGGCTCAATACAACAATTGTCCTCTTGTTCTGGGGAGTGCAACGCCAAACATAGACACATATTTTAGAGCCAAAAACGGGGAATATGTTTTGCATGAACTTTTAAAACGAGCAAACAACAAAGATATGCCTGGTGTTGAAATTGTTGATATGCGAGAAGAAATTAGGGCAGGAAATGCAACAATGTTTTCTCGAAAGTTACAAATGGACCTAAGTGATTGCATTAAGGCAAAAAATCAAGCAATGATTTTTTGCAATAGGCGAGGATTTGCAAGTTATATGATTTGCAGGTCTTGTGGATATGTTGCAAAATGTGATGATTGTGATGCAACGCTTGTTTACCACAAAGAAGACAATTTGTTGAAGTGTCACTTTTGTTCAAGAAGATATAAAGCATTAACAGAATGCCCACAATGTTCTAGTAAGCACATAAAAATGGGGACTCTTGGAACAGAGCGTGTTGCTGATGAACTTAGGCATTTGTTTCCAGAAACCAAAGTTCTGCGAATGGACTTTGACACAACGCAAAACAAAAGTTCTCATGCAAAAATTTTGGAAGAATTTTCAAACACAAAACCATGCATTTTGGTTGGAACACAAATGATTGCAAAAGGGCATGATTTTCCAAATGTGACGCTTGTTGGAATTGTTGACGCAGATATGAGCCTTCATTATTCTGATTTTCGAAGCACAGAACGAACATTTGACCTTTTAACGCAGGTTGCTGGAAGGGCAGGAAGAGCAGACAAAATTGGGAAAATTGTTTTGCAGACATATATGCCAAAACACTATGTTTATCGTTTTATGGCAAATTATGATTATAAGTCTTTTTACGATAGAGAAATAAATGTTAGAAAAGTTTCAAAATTTCCGCCATACGCTTATATTTTAAGAATATTGGTGTCTGGTGAAAAACTTGAAGATGTTCAAGTGACAACAGCTCACATTCATAATGGCTTAAACGCCGTGTGTGAGGAAAGCAAAGAAATACTTTATTGTAAAGCAATGAAATCGCCAGTTTCAAAAATTCAAAACAAACATAGATATCAAATTCTTTTAAGGCTTACAAACAAAGGATACATTGATTTGATTGACAAAATTTATTTAATTTGTGATAATAACAAAAAGAAAAATGTTAATGTGTTTGTTGAAATAAATCCAAATAATTTAAGTTAGATTGAATAATTATACAAACATTTGAATAAAAATAAGAGGTGTTGAATGAAAAAAATTTTGATTGCGCCAAGCACAGACCCATGTCCAGTTAAAGACTTAACAAAATATGTGAAAACTTTGGAAGAGGCTGGGGCAGACCTTATTCATTGTGATATTATGGATGGTAAATTTGTTGAAAGAAGAACTTTTGATTATATGATTTTGGCTTTTATTAGGAAGTCAACAAGGCTTAAACTTGATGTTCACTTAATGGTTCAAAACCCAACAATGGTTGCCAAGCACTATGTTAGATATGGCGCAGACAGAATAATTATTCACTATGAAGCCTTTCCAGACAAAATTCAACTTGTTGGAGCTGTTCAATCCATAAAAAAACTTGGAGTTAGTGTTGGGGTTGCAATTAACCCAAAAACACCAGTTAAGGTTTTGGATACGATTTTAAAATATGTGGACCTTGTTCTTGTTATGAGTGTTGAGCCTGGGAAAAGTGGTCAGGCATTTATTAAGGATAGTTTAATAAAAATTGCATATTTAAACAAAAAGAGAACAGAGGAAAACTTAAACTTTTTGATTGAAGTTGATGGTGGCATAAATGAAATATATGCACCAATTGTTGCTGTTAGCGGGGCAGATATTGTTGTTTCAGGAAGTGCAATCTATAACGCTGAAAACAAAGAGAACATGATAAAGCTCATGCATGGTCAGGCAATATAGGCACACAAACAGAAAAATGTGCATAAAATAATTTCAAGATAAAGGAGAAACTATGCACATTATTTGTTTTAAAGCACCAAAGTGGATTAGGGGAATTATTAAATTATTGTTTTCAAAAAAGATAATAAAATAAGAAAAGCATACAAATCTGTATGCTTTTTTTAAACATAAAAAAATCAAAATTATTCATTTTGATTTAATAATTAGTCTTCTTGTTTCATCTTTTTAAGACAACGGGTGCAAACTTTCACCTTAACAGAAACACCATCTTCATTTTCAACATGAACTGTTTGAAGGTTTGGGTGTCTTGGTGTGTTTGTTCTTCTAAGAACCCACTTACTTTGGCGTTTAACTTGGTTTCCAGCCATTTTTGTCTTTCCACAAATTTCACATTCTTTGCTCATTTTTTGCTTCCTCCTGCTAAATGTTATAGAATAATTATGAGTTCATTGTATCATAAAAAATAAAATAATGCAAGGTATTTTTGAATATTTTATCAAAAACGCTTGATAAATTTAAAAATATTTAGTAAAATGAGAAAGTATACATAAAAACTTGTATCAAAAAAAAGAAAAATTAAAAGGGAAATAAATGTCTGTTACAACTTCCAACTATTATGGAAAAATAATTATATCAGATGATGCCATTGCTTCAGTTGCTGCATCGGCTGCACTCGACTGCATTGGTGTTGTTGATTTGGTGTCTAAAAAGACTTCTGACAAATTTGCTGATTTGTTTAAAAAACAACAACTTGGCAAAGGAGTTAAAGTGACAACAAACGGAAATAGAATTTTTATTGACCTTTATGTTATTTTAAAATATGGAATTTCCATCAGCGCCGTTGCTGACTCTTTGAAAAAAACTGTTAAATATAAGGTTGAAGAGTTTTCAGGAATGATTGTTGATGTTATAAATGTTAATGTTGTTGGGGTAAGGGTTTAGGCTCTTTTCCAGTTTTTTATTATAAATTATAGTAGGTGTTATATATATGCAAAAAACGATAAATGGTGCTATGTTCCGCAAAATGGTTATTGGGGCATACAAGAACTTGGAAGTAAATAAGAAGTATATTGATTCATTGAACATATATCCTGTTCCAGATGGAGACACTGGAAGCAATATGTTTTTAACTTTTAAATCTGCTGCAAACGAGGTGAGCAATTGCCAAACAAACAGTATTGATGCTCTTGCAGAAGCTTTTAGCAAGGGAGCTTTGCGTGGAGCAAGGGGAAACTCTGGTGTTATTCTATCTCAAATTATTCGTGGAATGAGCAGTGAGTTTATGAAAGTTCAAGAAATAACAACCAAAAACTTTGCTCAAGCAATGAAAAATGGTGCAACAATGGCATATAAGGCTGTTTCTCTTCCAAAAGAGGGAACCATTTTAACTGTTATCAGAGTTATGGCAGAAAACGCAGAACCAATTGCAAAAAAATGCCAAGACTTTGATGAGTTTTTCAAGCAACTTTTGGCTGTTGGTGAAGAAATTTTGTCTCAAACTCCTGAAATGTTGCCGGTTTTGAAATCTGCTGGTGTTGTTGATAGTGGTGGAAGAGGAGTTTTAACCGTTTTTTATGGTTTTTACAAAGGACTAAATGAAGATGCCGACATTGATTTTCAAGAAGAATCACCAAAGAACATTGAGGAAACAGAAACAGTTCATGTTAATTATGAGGACTTAGCAGACATTCAATTTGGTTACTGCACAGAATTCATGATTATTCACATAAACAAGAAAACAACAGAATCAGATATAGACAAACTTCGTGAAAAACTTATGGCAATTGGAGACTCTGTTATTTGTGTTGGAGACTTATCTTTAATTAAAATCCATGTTCACACAAACGAACCAAACAGAGCGTTAACTTATGCTTTGGAAATGGGTGAAATTTGGAACATAAAAGTTGAAAACATGTTGGAGCAAAACAGAGAGTTAAAGAAGAAACAAGCACAACAAAAACAGGAACAAAAGCCTTTTGGAATGGTGTCTGTTGCTGCTGGTGAAGGAATTTCTGCCGTGCTAAAAGACTTGGGAGTTGACTATGTTATTGAAGGTGGTCAAACAATGAACCCAAGTGCAAACGACATTGCCTTAGCTGTTGACAAAGTTCCAAGTGACCATGTTTTTGTGTTCCCAAACAACAAAAACATAACTTTAGCAGCAGAACAAGCAAAGAATTTAACAAAGAAATTTATTCACATTATTCCAACTGTTTCAATTCCAGAAGGGGTGGCAGCAATGCTTGCATTTAACATGGAAGGAAGTTTGGAAGAAAACATTGAAGCCATGAAAGCAGCAAAAGACAGCGTTTTGAGTGGAAGCGTAACTCACGCAGTTAGAGAAACACATGTTGATGGCTTTGACCTTAAAAATGGTGATATTATCGGGCTTTCTGGTGGAAAGATTGTTGCAAAAGACAAACTTGTTGGTGATGCAACAATTAAGCTTGTTGAAAAAATGATTGATGACACAAAAGTTAATATAACACTATTTTATGGAAGTGAAGTTCAAGAAGAAGATGCAAATGAACTTCAAGCAAAACTTGCTGAAAAATTTCCACAATGTGAAGTAACAGTTCTTTCAGGTGGGCAACCAGTTTATTATTACATTATATCTGTTGATTAAAATTAAAAGAAGCCAAAATTTGTGGCTTCTTTTTTGGTGTTTTTTAAATCAGCAATTAAAAAAACTTTTTAAGAGTGTTTTGATTTGCTTTGCAAAGTTTTTGTTTCTTCGCACTTAGCGCCTTTCTTGCACCCTTTTTGAGTTTTTTTTGTTTCACATGATTTTGTCATAATTCACCATCCTTTTTGCAAACAAATTGATTTGCTTGCTTTTATTATGTTTTGAAATTTTTGCTTAATTATTCACAACAATAAAACTTTTAAAAAATTAAAAAATATAAAAATTGACTATTGATTTTATGTTTTTTTAATGTTATAATGCCTATAAACACAAAAGGGGATTGATAGCATGAGCAAAAGAGATGAATATAGAAGCATTGTTGAACAAGTTTTGAACAAAGAGATTAAAAGTTCAAAAGAGAAAAAGAGTAACAAATCAAAAAAAGAAAAGAAAACTTTTAAAAACTCAAATGATAATTTTTATGTTAACTACAAAAACTTTCCAGATT
>CAMPBB010000018.1 GCA_946635125.1 uncultured Clostridia bacterium | reverse complement strand
TTGGGGTGATATTTTAAAAATTTCGCCACAAGAAATAAAAAACAAGTTTAATGGGCAAAAGTTTAAGGTTGTTGCAAATCTCCCTTATTACATTTCAACACCAATTTTGTTTTATCTTTTGGAAAATGATTTCAACATTTCTTGCATAACAATAATGCTTCAGTTGGAACTTGCAAAAAGATTAACAGCACAAAAAAACACAAAAGACTATGGAGCACTCACCATTTTGTTAGACCTTTTGGGAGATGTTTCTTTAACAAGAAAAGTTCCAAGAACGCTTTTCACTCCTCAGCCAAATGTTGATTCAGCAATTGTTGTTATTAAGTTAGAACAAAACAAATATGATGTTGCTTATAATGAGATTGCGCCTTTTATTAAAAAAAGTTTTGCAATGAGAAGAAAAACTCTTGAAAACAACATTGTTTCTTCTTTTAAAGTTTCAAGAGAAGAATTTCAAAATGCAATTTCATCTTTGGGACTTAAACAAGGTGTTAGAGCGGAAGACTTAACAACAAAAGATTTTGTTAGTTTATATAAAAAGTTGTTTTGTAAATAAGACAAAAAAGAGCAAATAGTGAATTTTTTTGCTCTTTTTTTGTTGCAACTTTTTGTTTGTTTGTGAATATATAATATCAAAAAGGAGAAAAACATGCTAACAAAAGTTTTGGTTATTTATTCACAGTCAAAAGAAAAAAATCTTATAGGTCTTTTGAGCTTAAAAAACGAAAACGGAGTTTTTGGTAGCTTAAAGTTTTTTGAAAATTTTTTGTTTACGGAACTTGTTATAAAAATTGGTGAAAACACATTGCTTTTTTCACAAGCAGACATAACAAACTTTAAGTTTCAAACAATTTTTCACAACTTAAACCAAGATATTTGTGCAATTTTTGTCTTTAATGGAAAAATTGTTGGGGTGGCTCAAACAGAAAATTCAAGCTTTGATGCAGAAGATGTTTTCAAGGAGTTTTTAAAACAACAACACACAAAAACACAAAGCCTTGAAAAGCAGGAAAAAGACGAAGAAAGCGAAAATAGTTTTAACATAAAAAAAGATGGACAAGACCTTAAAGAAAAAATTGAAAACACAGATAATTTTTTTGAAATGATAAAACCTCAAATTGATGTTTTGTTTGAACAAAACGAGCGTTTTTCAAAACTTGAAGAAAAAATTGAAGGAACGCAATGGGTGAAAGTTAATTTAAGTGATGCTGAAAATGACCATTATATTTTAGGCAAGATTTTTGATGGCGATGTTTTAACGCATATTGCTTATGGAATATATGCAAAGTCGCAAAATGAAAAGCCTCCTGAAGGGCTTGAAAAGTTTTGCCAGTTTATGCCATTAAATCCACAAGACGAAAATGGAGAAGGCTATTTTGTTATGTATCAAGATGCACTAACTGGTGAAAATGTTGAAATGTAAAAAAATAGGCATATTTTTGCCTATTTTTTTAGTTTTTGTGTTAAATAATTGTGTTTTTCCAAATAATTTATTGCATATTTTTTGTTTTGTTCTTTTTCGTTTTGCATAAACTCGCTTTTTGTATTAACTGCCGTGTTTTCAGTTTTAAGAACACGAGTGTTTTGCAATAATGTTGAAGCAATTTTTATTAAATATTCTATTGGAACAACCTTTAATAGAGATAATATGTTGTTAACACTTAAAAAAGTGTTTGTGCTGCTTTTTGTGTTTAATGCAGTGTTTGTTATTGTTGTTTTTTGTAATTTTTTCATAACTCACCCCCAAAACTAAAATAATATAATTGACTAATTAAGCTTTTCATGGTATTATATGTTATAATAAAAAACAAGGTTAACTTGAAAAAGGAGATGGGCTTTTATGGCACAAAGTTTAAAAAAGTTTTTGAGCATCATTTTGCTTGCTTTTTGTCTTTTGGTTGTTTTCATGTTTGGTGGTTGTTCTAACACAAAACTAAAAGATGGGCCAAGTGAAAGTGATGTTGTTGTTGGCAATGGAAGCATGGCTGTAACAAAAGGGGATTATCTATATTTTGTTAACGGTTATAAGCCATACAGCGAAGTTGGAAGCAGCAATAAAGATGGAAAAGTCACTTATTCGGCGTTATATCGTGTTAAGTTAAACGAAAATGGTGTTCCAGAAAGTGTTGACAAAAAATATGATAGTGAAGGCAATGAGATTTTTGATGGTTCACGAGCAATAAAAAATGTTGACATTTTGGCAAGCAAAGTTGTTGGATTTGAATATATGGGACTATACATTTTTGGTGACTACATATATTATGCAACACCAAATAGTGGGGTTAATAAAAATCTTGAAACAGAATCTCAATATATATCATTTTACAGAAAGAAGTTAGATAGAAGTCAAGGTGCTGAACACATTTACACAACAAACGCAGAAGGAAGCAAAGTTAGTTACAGCATGCTTGAGATTGATGGAAATGTTTACTTAAACATTTTGGATGATACAAATCTTGTTGTCATAAAAAATAAAGATAAAAAAGTGACAATTAGCGATGTTACAGGAGCTGTGTTTAGTTCATATAGCCAAAGCACTGAAACAGTAACAGACTTTAACAAAGACATTTATTACACAAGGGCTGTAACAGAAAGTGACAACAAAACTGATGGAAATGTTTTGTGTAAGTTTAATTTGAGTTCAATGACTGCTCAAGATGTTTTTTCAGACAATGAATCAACATTTACTTTAAAACTTTTAAGTCACAACAAACTTTATTATGAAAAAACAAAGAAAAATTCTGCTTCAACACAACTATTTGAAGCGAGCAATTTAAGCAATTTAACTGATGAGATTTGCGTTGCAAAAAACACTTATTCAAATTACTACAACATGCCAGAACAAACAAACATTGTTTTGGTTAATGATGGCTCAAACATTATGGTTGTTAGTGACAAAACAAGTGTGACTCAAACAATTTATTCAGGTTCTGCAACAATTTTTTATAACGATGGAGAATTTGTTTACTTCTCAACAAGTGATAACAAAATTATGCGCGCAAGCATAAATGACGCTTTAAACGGAATCACATCAGAAGCTCAAACACTTGTAAGTGAAAAAGTGAAAACTGGTCAAGCAAACTTTGCAAGTGTTTCAAAAGACAAGTTATTCTATTTTAGCACAAATCAAACAAACGATAGTGTTTATCTTCACATGGTTGATTTAAGTGATGACGAGTTAACAGATTATTTTGTTGGCGTTTTGGAAAAAGCTGACTATGACACACAAGAACAAAACGAATAAACAAACTAAATAAAAAGTCTAGCAATAATTTGCTAGGCTTTTTTGTTTGACAAAATTATTATTATTTTGCTAATATATGCTATATATAATTATTGGAGTTTTGTATGAAATTTTTGGACGATAAAAGCAAACAAACCAAGTGGTGGAATAGAAATTATTTTTATGCTGGAACGGTTGCTTTGATTCTGCTTAACATCATCATATATGCTTGCCATTTGCGTTTGTCTGTTTATAATGGAACTCACCACTGGTATGACACACTAAATTTTCTTCCAACAATAGAGAGTTTTTTGTCATGTTTTGAACACATAAATTGGATGCATGTTCTGTTGAATATGCTGTGCTTTTTGGGAGTGGGATTATATCTAGAAAGAAAAAAAGGAACTTTTGGAATTCTTGTTTATGTTTTGTTTGGCGCTTACTTTGTTGGTGTTGCAGTAACAGCAAATAATTTAGGTTCTAACTGGATGGGTTTTTCAGGTGTTAATTACTTTTTGTATGCTGTGTTAATTTTGGATTATGTTTTCTCATTTAGAAAAGAATTAAGAAATAAAACGAATATAATTTTGGGTGGAATTATCTTGGCTTTTATTTATGTTGCAATGTGTTTTAATGGTGGAATAAGCACATTTGAATTCAAAATTTATCCAATTGATTTATTAACAAACATGGGGCATTATTCAAGTTTTCTTATGGGGACGGTTGTTGCTCTTATTATTCAAATAACTCGTCTTTTGGCTATTAGGGGAAAAACACAATAACAGTTAATGTATTATTATAAAACAAAAAACAACCTATGGGTTGTTTTCTTCTTTTTTGTTTTCAGTTTGACTGATTTCTTTTTTATTCTTTTTAACTTTTTCCTTTTTCTCTTTCTTCTCTCTTTTTTTAAGTTTTTTAAACAAAATAAATTTTCTTTTTTCATGAATTGTTGCTGGGTCATTTTTTCTTGTTTTTAAAAATAGGTTAGCGCATAATATTATCACAACTTGAATTGGAACGCCCAAAATAAATGTTTGCCAGAAATAACCAGGAATTGTTAAGAAAAACGCCAATAGAAGTGTCCATGTTAAAAATGTTAAATACCAAAAGGTGTCTTTTGGTCTTCCCCAAATTGAGTTAAACACAATCGCCATTAAAAATGATATAGGAAGAGCCCAAATAAATGGGAGAAATGTTGGAGTAAACAATTTTGGTGAGAACACAAACATATATGTTGCAACAATCCAAACAACAGAAATGCACAAAAGAGAAATTGTTATGCGGTTATAAATATATCTTGTTGTGTGCTTTGGCTTTTCTTTTTCCGTGGCAGGTTTTTCGTCATCTTCGTGGGTTAGGTTAACAAAATAGTCAAGTTTAACATTGAAAAGATTTGCAATTTTATGCAAAACTTCAACGCTTGGAATTGCTTCCCCACTTTCCCACTTTGAAATAGACTTGTTTGAAAAGTTTAGTTTTTCCGCTAGTTCAAGTTGTGTGAGCTTGTTTTTCTTTCTAAGCTCTATTAAATTCTTACTAATAATTTCGTTTAGTTCCATACTCTTATTCTATCACACAAAAACACATCATTGCAACTAAAAACATATATGTTTTTGCTGTTTTTCCACCCATGAGAGAATAAAATAGCGATATTCCACGATTTGTGGAACACTGTTCCACTGTTAAGGTTTTGAAGTGTAGACACAAATTTAACAAATTCTCTTGTTAAAAACTTTGTTTTTTAATAAATTTTGAGTGTAAACAAAAAGGGGGGAGAAAAAATGCTTAGGCTGAAAGGCTATTTGATAACATTGTGTGTGGCATACTTGTTGATTTTCTTGGTGAACATGATTTTGTCACTATGCTCTGTTTGTGGTTTTTCGGTTTTATTTTGCTTTTACTATCCTCTTTTGATGATTGTGGCGTTGCTTGCTCTGGATTTTTTGGCAGCAGGGCTTGTTAGGCTTGTTCCCAAACGGAGAATAAACATTCACTCAAAGTTATACAAAACTTTTGGATTTGAAAGAAAACTTTATGAAAAACTTGGGGTGAGATGGTTTAAAGACAAAATCCCAGATTTGGGAGGGGCGTTAAAAGGTTTTGCAAAAGCAAAAATAAATTCCAACGAAAGTGCTTATTTAGAAGATTTTGTGAAAGAAACAATTTTGGGCGAACTAACACATCATCTTTGCATTTTGTTTGGAATCGCAATCTTTTTTGTGTTTCCGCATTACATTTTAAACTTTGCACTTCCAGAATTTCTGGTAAACATTTATTTCAATCTTTTGCCAATCATTGTGCAAAGATACAATCGCCCAAAACTTTTGAAAGCGTATATGCGAAAATTAAATAATGAAAATAATAAAAATAGAGGTGAAGAAAATGAACTACAATAAAACTATTCCAATATTTTTTGCAACAGATGACAACTATATGCCATATCTTGATGTTGCCATAAGGTCACTAATTGACCACACAAGCGTTGAAAATTTTTATGATATATATGTTTTAAACACTGGACTAAGAGAAGACTTTGTGCAAAACATAAAATCTCAAGAAAAACAAAATGTTAGAATCAATTTTTATGATATGTCTTTTTATGTTGATGGAATAAAAGAGAGTTTTAAAAAGGTTTTGCATTTTGGAATTGCAACATATTATAGACTATTCATTCAAAACTTGTTTCCACAGTTTCAAAAAGTTTTATATTTAGACTGTGATATTGTTGTTTTGGATGATGTTGCACGCCTTTATGATGTTGATTTGCAAGGAAACATGCTTGCTGGAGCAATTGAGCAATTTGTTGCAAACACAAAAGAATATAGCGATTATGCAAAATATGCTTTAGGGCTTGATGTTCAAAGTTATGTTAACGCTGGAATTCTTGTGATGGATTTACAAAAATTTAGAGAACACAAGATTGAACAAAAATTTACTTATATGTTAACTCACTATAACTTTGAACTTGTTGACTGCGACCAAGCATATCTAAACTTTTTATGCCGTGGAAGAATTTTGGTTCTTCCACTGGAATGGAACAAAACAAACTATAATAGTGACAAATATGGCTCAAAAAGAATTGTTCACTTTGCTTTGGCAGAAAAACCTTGGCAAAGTGATGTTGACAACAGCGAATATTTTTGGTATTATGCCAAAAAGTCTAAGTTTTATTCTTTAATAAAGCACACAAGAGATAGTTTTACAGATGAACAAAGAGAACAAAAAAGGCTTGCTGAATTGTCTTTAAGGCAAAAAGCAACAGCAATAACAGAACAAGAAAACACATTTTATAAGAAAATTATTTTGGGTGTTTTAAAAAGGATAACACAAAGACAAAAAGAAGTTTACGGAGTTTTATAATTTTATGATAAATGAAGAGGCAAAACAAGAGAGATTAAAAATTTTACAAAAAATTGATGAATTCGAAAAAGCCAAAAATTGGCACACTGATGTTGAAGATGACCCAAAGGCACCCGTTTTGATGCCAGATAAGGTTGACTATCTTCACAAAAAACTATCATCTAAAATAAATAGATGGATTGCTTTTTGTGGCGCAAAAAGGTTTTTGGAAAAAATTTTATTAGAGAAAAAACTAATAATAAAAGATGTTGTTGGCTTGGAGCACTTAAAGCACTTAAAAACTGGTGCAGTCATCACATCAAATCACTTTAACGCAATGGACACTTTTGCAATTCAATATGCGTGTCAGCTTGGTGGCGTGAAAAAAGAGAGACTTTATCGTGTTATTCGTGAAGGGAATTACACAAATTTTCCTGGTTTTTTTGGAAAACTGATGAGAAACTGCAACACTTTGCCACTAAGTTCAAATAAAGACACAATGAAATTGTTTGTTCGTGCTGTTGACAAGGTGTTAAAAGATGGGAATTGCGTTGTTGTTTATCCAGAACAAGCAATGTGGTGGAACTATAAAAAGCCAAGGCCATTTTTAGATGGGGCATTTAAGTTTGCAGTTAAAGCAAATGTCCCTGTTATTCCAATGTTTATAACAATGGAAGATAGTGATGTTTTGGATGAAAATGGATTTTTTGTTCAAGCCTACACAATTCACATTTTTCCACCAATAACGCAAGATGAAAAGAAAACAACAAAAGAAAATATTATAAACATGAAAAATAAAAACTTCAATCTTTGCAAGAAGTGTTATGAAGATTTTTATAAAACAAAATATGATTTACAAGATTAAAAAGCAGATGCACAGGCATCTACTTTTTGTTTTGTTATCCACTTTTCCACAATTAAAGTTTTTCTAGTAAAATTTTAATATACTTTTATTTTTTTTTATGTTAAAATAAAAAATAGGAGTCAAACAAATGGATTTAAAATTATTAAAATCAATGGTTGAAATTGATTCTTCAACAGAAGAAGGTCAAAACAAAGTTATTGATGTTTTGAAAGATTATTTATCAAAAAAAGCAAACAAAGTGAAAATAATTGGCAAAGATAGAAAAAACATCTTGGCTTTTTTTGGTGACCAGAAGTCAAAAAACATTTTGCTCATAAATGGTCACATCGATTCAGTTAAAGCGGACAAAAAGGATTTTAAGTTCAATCCGTTTTCACTAACCGAACAAGACGAACTTTTGTATGGCAGAGGAACGGGCGACATGAAAGGTGGGGTGTTTTGTTCAATTAACGCAATAGTTAAGGCAAGCGAACAAAAGTTGTTAAAAAACAAACTTGTGATTTTTGCTGGAACTTGTGATGAAGAAACTGGGTCAGATAGCCCATATGGGGCTTCTGTTGCTGTGGATTATTTTTTAAAAGAAAATTTGATGCCAAAAGCGTGTTTAATTCCTGAACCAAACAGATTTCAACAGCCTTTAAAAATAAACTTAGGTCACAGGGGGCTTTTGTGGATTAAGGCAATTTCAACAGGAATAAAAATGCACAGTGCAAGTTTTGATAAAGAAGATAATGCAATTGTTAACATGATGGATTTTTTAACTGAACTTAGAAAAAAACTTTCAAATCAACCCAAAAAGGATAGAAATGGTGTTCCATCATCAAGCGCAAGAGTGACAAGTTTTGTTTGCAATAATAGTGAATTTAATGTTGTGCCTTCAATGTGCGAAAGCAATCTTGATGTTAGAATCTCACCATTTGACAGGAATAAAGATGTTTTGAAACTCATTCAAAAAACGGCAGTTAAGTTTGGCGTTAAAATTGAGGTTTTGAAAAACACGCCATCATCTTTTGTTAAGAAAAAAGAAAGAATTGTTCAAGAAACAATTTTGGCTTGTGAAGAAAATGGCTTTGATTATGAAGTTGGTTATTCATCAGCAACAAATGATGCACACTTTTTTAATAATGCAAAAATTCCAACAGTTGTTGGGCTTGGTGTTGAAGCAAAAAATGTTCACGCAAATGATGAATGTATTTTAAAAAAGAGTTTGCAAAAAACAGAGCAAATTTTGTTTGATATCATAAAAAGATGGTAAAAAAATCCGCCAATATTTGTGGCGGATTTTTAATTTGCAAAAATTTTTCTTAAATTTTTCAAAAAGCA
>CAMPBB010000017.1 GCA_946635125.1 uncultured Clostridia bacterium | reverse complement strand
AGATGGTCGAGTGGTTTAAGGCACACGCTTGGAAAGCGTGCGATGTTAACAGCATCCGGAGGTTCGAATCCTCTTCTGTCCGCCAATCGCAACGTAAATCTTATGAACTAAGGTTTACGTTTTTTGTTTGTGTTTTACTAAAAAATGTGGTAAAATATCACCATGAAATACGAGGGAAAAGAATTTGATGCCATTGTGGCCACTCCGGGTTGTGGAAAGTCATATCTTTGTGACAAATATCCAGACAGGTTTGTTGATGTTGATGAAGTGAGGTTAAGATGCAAGTATATTGTGCCAGAGAATATAACTCGTGCCGAACTTGAAAAAACAAAAGGAAATCGTCATTTTGAAAGAAGAGCACACTATGATGAATATGTTAAAGACCTATATAACAAATTAGATGAATTTGTAAAACAAGGTAAAACGCTTATTGTTGCCCCTCATCCTGAGGCTATTGATTATTTGGTTTCAAGAAACATTAAATTTGCTTTTGTTTTTCAAGGCAAAGACATGAAACAAGAGCAAACAGAAAGAATGCGAAAAAGAGGAAATTCGGAAGACTTAATAAAACAAAACGCAGAAATGTTTGATAAGTTTTACGAAATGAATAAAAAAGAAAATAAATCAGTTGTTCACTACGAATTTGGCAAAGAAGAATTTTTAGAAGATATAATTAAAAAATTTTGTTATAAGTTTTAACACACCCAGCACCGATATATTTTAGGGTTGGTATTTGAGTTTTCTTTTATGTGTATAAAAGCTCTCACATTCCGCCAAATACTTGTACGAAACAGAACACTGTTTCGTATTTTTATTTGTGGGATTACTTTGGATTTGTTATTAATTTTAAGACAAAAAGAAAATAATGTGATATAATGAACATTAGTTATAGGAGGTTTAAATGGGAATATTTATATATGCCTTTACAGCCACAGGCAAATCCACATTAGCCAAAAAATATAAAAATATAATAGATATGGAATCTGTTGATTACAAATATTTAAATGAAAAAAGAAACAATGAAGAAAGAAAATCTTCTTCTGATAGAATTCTAAATCCTCAATGGCCACAAAATTATTTTGAAGCATTGGAAAAAGTTAAAGATAAATATGATTATATATTAATTTCTGATGATATTTGCGATTCCTATTTGCAAAAAAACAATTACGAATATTGGCAAATTTATCCTAATATTAATTTAAAGCAAGATTATTTGAATCGCTGTAAAAAGCGTGGTAATAATAAAATTTTTATATCTAACTTAAATAAAAATTGGGATAATTGGTGTAAACAATGCAAAAGTGATAAAAACGCCACAAAACATATTGAATTGCAAAAAGGACAATATTTAGAAGATGTTTTAACATGATTAATAGTTTAAAAGTTTTCGTATAAACAATCTTTGACTCCGCCAAACACTTGTACGGAACAGATTAAAAAGTCTGTTTCGTTTTTTTATACATTTACTTTTTATTGCTCAAACGAATAAAAATATGAAAATTATAGATTTTTAAGAAGTTTTATGCTATACTTTGAAAGTATAAAGAGGAGAAAAAATGAGTAAGGAAAAAAATGTTGTTGAGTTTTATTTGCTTTGCAATAAACTGAAAAATGTTTTGCGAACGGGCTGGACTCAGTGGGGAGTTCAGGCTAATAGAGTTGAAAGTGTTGCTGAACATGTTTTTGGAACACAAATGCTTGCAATTTCAATGTGGAGTGAATATAGTTATGATTTGGATATAAAAAAAGTTCTTTGTATGCTTGCTGTGCATGAAACTGAAGAGATTTTGATTGGTGACCTAACGCCTTTTGATATTTCAAAGGAAGAAAAACAAGAACTAGGAAAACAAGCAGTTAAAAAAGTGTTTGGTCATCTTGAAAATGCAGAATATTTTGCTGAGCTTACAAGTGAGTTTGATGAGAAGAAGACAAAAGAGGCAAAATTTGCTTTTTGGTGCGATAAACTTGAGTGCGATATTCAATGCAAACTTTATGATGAGCAAAATTTGGTGGACCTAAACAAACAAGAAAACAACAAAGATTTTAATAACCCTATGGTGCAAAATGTAATTAAAGAGGAAAAAACTTGGTCTAAGGCATGGTTAAGGTTTGGTCAAATGAGGTATAACTATGATGAAAATTTTTTAAAGATTTCAGATTTTGTTAAAAATAACACCATCTCAAAAGATGATGAGTTAAAACGCTAATTTAACAACAAAAAAAACAGTAATTTAAATTTTGTTGATATATAAAATTGGAGGATAATGAAATGAAAGAGAATATTATAATACGAACAGCTCGCCCTGATGATGCAAGGGCTTATCACACACTTGGCAATCTTGTTTGGCGTGATGCTTATAAACATATTTTCCCAGAAGAAGTGTTTGTTGAAAAAGAATCAAAACTAGAGAAAAAAATAGCAACATTTGCGCAAGATTGTGTCACGAACAACCAAAGAATTGTGTTAGTTGCTGAATATGAAGGCAAAATTGTGGGGTTTATGCTTGGTGTTATTAAATCTTATTATGAATATTTTGGAGAGCGTGGTTATGCCGATTTGGTTGCGTTATATATTCACCCAGATTTTCAGCACAAGGGTATAGGCAAAAAATTTAAAGATAGGTTTGTTCAATGGGCAAAACAAAATGGAGCAACAAAGTTTGTTGTTGGAGTTTTAAAAGATAACAAACAAGGCAGAAGTGCATATGAAAAGTGGGGTGGAAAACTTGATGAACACACACAACCTTTTGTGAAATTAGGCAAAGAATACACAGAAGTTTTTTATACTTTTGATATATAACAAACATGTGGTAAGGAAAAATTATGATACCAAGCTTTATTAATAATAATGAAAAACAAGAACAAGAAAAACAAATAATTAAAATCAAAAATTCATCATAAAAATTGGTGATTTTTTTGTTTTTTTGTGTTATTTTTTTGCATTACAACATTAAATTGTTTTAAATGTAATCATCATTTATTGCAGTTTTTTTAATTTTAAATAAGTTTAACCTTGCAAATTTGTTTGTGTTGTGTTATGATAACTTTGTGGCATAAATATTTTTGTAATTAAACTATGGACAGATGGTCGAGTGGTTTAAGGCACACACTTGGAAAGCGTGCGATGTTAACAGCATCCGGAAGTTCGAATCCTCTTCTGTCCGTCAATTGTGGCTCCGCACAAGCGTGTTTTTGTGGAGCTTTATTTAAAGAGGAGTATTTCATGGAATTTATTAATGATAGTAAAAAAACTATACACTGGTGGAATAGAAACTATTTTTTTATTTCAACAATGATTATAATTGCTGGTTTATTGCTAATTTTTAACTCAGGGATAAGGATACATCATTTTGGTAATGCAGGTGAGTATGAATGGTATCAATTCATGAATTTATCTAATTTTATACAAAATTTTATAAATTGTTTTTTCCATTCAGACTGGGCACATGTGATTTTTAATTCCGTGTCTATGCTGGTGTGTGGATTATATCTTGAGCGAAAATGTGGAAGCATTCCACTATTAGTGCTCACATTCTTTTTAGCTGTTTTTGCTTCAGCTTTTGTTGGAAGTAATGAACTCTCCACAGATTGGGTTGGATTTTCTGTTGTGATATTTGCTTTTTATGGATTTATTTTTGTTGATTTTTTCTTCTCTTTAAAAAAAGAAAGAAGAACAAAGTTTAACATTGTTTGGGGAATAATCTTTTTGGTCCTTATATACTTAATTATGTCTATTAACACATTTGATGGTGATTGGTTTGTGGTGGCTGGCAGAGAAGTTGGCATGACTTGGTATCCACACGAGTTACTTTATAATGGTGGACACTACACAGGTTTTTTGGCTGGGGCTTTAATTTGTTTATTGATGGAACTACGCTTAATATACTTTAAAAAATCACATAATAAATAAAGTCTTTATCGCATTTATGAATTTTTTCTTGCGTTTGTTTTTTATAATATTTAAAAAACATTTTTAATTGTTAATATTTATTGTAATAACCCAAACCAAGTCTGGCTTGGGTTATTATATTGACTTTTTTCCTTATTTTTGGTATAATATAATCGTTTAAAAGATGAAAAAGGAGAAAAATAATGAATAAAGGTAGTTTAAAAATTGCATTAACATTGATGAGCATTTTGGCGATTTTGGGAGCTGGCAGCATTTCTGTTGGACTAATTTTCCACATTAACATTTTGTCTTATGTTGGGTATGCTGTATTTATTGTTGGAATACTTTTTCTTGTTATGTTTGCTGTGATGCTTACAAACAGTGATAAAGAAGTTTATATTAGCAATAATAGTGATAATAAAACAAAAAATGTGCAACAGCAGGAATATGAAACAGATTATGCTTCTCTCACAAAACCTGAAATTATGGAATTCATAAAAGAAGATGGTGTGGAGAACACAATATTAGATAAGGTTCAACAGCAATGGCAAGATGATGAAGAAATTGTTTTGGCAGCAGTTGAGGCGAGAAGTGAAAACTTCAAGTATGCTTCAAACAGATTAAAAAACAACATGGAAATAGCTCTTGCAGCCTTTGATGGAGCAGAATTTAAAGAAGACATTATTCTGCAAACTGGTGATGAACTCAAAAACACTTATGAATATTTTGAAAAAGTAATTGAACTTGGTGGAGAATATATTGAAAGTGTTGCAAAATATGCAAGTGAAAAATTAAGAAACAGCAAAAAATTTGCAAAGCTTGTTTTGGCTTGGAATGGTGAAGAAATCCAATATTTTAGTGAAGAAATAAAAAACGACCAGCGTTTTGTTGAGTTGGCTGTTGAAAATGGCGCCCCAATTTCAAAAAGCACAAACAAAGATGCTTTGCTTGCAGCTGTTAAAAAATCACCACATTTTCTTGATGACAAAAATGAATTGTTAAATGACAAAGAATTCATTTTGAAAGTGGCAGAGTTTTATGGAGATGTTTACAAAGTTATTCCAAACATTTTAAAGTTTGACAAAGATTTTATGTTGGGTCTTATAAAATACAACAAAAAAGCCGCAGATGTTTTGCCAAAGAAACTTCTTGCTGATGAAGATTATATGAAAAAAGTTAACAAAATAATAAAGGGGAAATAAGTTAACACTTTTAAAAGTAACTAAAAAAAATGGAGTATGATTGATGTCAAAATTAAAACTTAAAAAAGTAACAGAAAAATTAAGTGACCAAATCTATGGTTTATTTCAAGAAATTCCAAGATTTGAAGAAACTCAAGATGAAAATGTTGCAAATGGTTTAAGCCGTGATGAGTTTAGAAAATATTGTTGCATACTTGAAATGGCGAGCAAAAATATTTTGATTAGTTATGTTATTTCGCCAATGACATATTACATCTTGTTTGATGGAGAAACCCCTGTTGGTTGGTTCTTGTTAAAAACAGAAAAGTTAAGGAATGAAGTTTTGCATTCTGGGCACATTGGTTACACAATAAGCCCCAAAAAGAGAAACATGGGTTATGGAACAGCTGGTCTTAAACTTTTAATTCAAGAAGCCAAAAAGAAAGGTTACAAGCAGGTAACAGTTACAACTGATGACACAAACACCCCAAGCATAAAAATGCTTAAAACTTGTGGATTTAAAAAGTTTCCAAAAAATAGCAAGATTCAAAAAATAACAAAAGCTCACTATGAAGGAATGAGCCAGTATTATTTGAATTTATAAATAATAAAAAAAATAAGGCATTTTTGCCTTATTTTTTCTTATTTTGCACTAGTTTTTTTAGTGCTTGCTTTTGCTGTCTTTTTTTCTGCTGTTTTTGCTGGTGCCTTGCTTGCTGTCTTTTTTGCAGATGATTTTGCTGGCGCCTTACTTGCTGTCTTGTTTTCAGCTGGTTTAGTTACTGGTTTTTCTTGTGTTTTTGTTGTTTTTGCTTGTTTTGTTTGAGTTGGTTTTTTTGCTGTTTCAGCTTTTTTTGCTGTTTCAGTTTTTTTGGCAACTTTTTTTGCAGGAGCTTTTTCTTCTGTTTCAGCTTTTGCAGGAGCACTTACTTCTGTTTCAGCTTTAACTTCTTCTGTTTTAGTGTTGTTTTCAGAAGCAATTGCTTTTGCTGGAACTTTTGCTCCTTGAGTGTTTTCAATCAAACTCAAAATTCCGGCAACGAGATAGAACACATTATCCAAAGCACCCAAAACAATCATTGTGATTGGGTAGCCTTTGTTAGCTCTGTTTTCTTCTTGAGCTTTTTTGGCAAGTCTTGAAACAACCAAAACGGCAATTGAAAAGAGTAATCCAAAAGAGCATGCTGCCACTCCGGTTGTAAAGAATGATGAAACTGCCTCGGCGGAATCAAATTGAGTAACTCCTTGTTCTACGCATTTTTGATAAATTTGGTCGCTTGCACCAACTGCAATTGCACAGAAAAAGATACCAACAATTAATACAACAATTTCCAAAATGTTGCAAATAAGACCAATTAAAAACATTATTTTTGTTGATTGGTTCATAATTTTTCTCCTTTTTTTATTTTCCTAGAAATCAATATATTATATTTTTTATTCTTTGTCAAACATAATGGTAAAAATTTACAAAATTTTTATTGTTAAAGTGGTTTTGTTTTAGGCTCGTTTTTGCCTCGTGGATATTTTTGAGGGGTGTTTGCAACTTTTTCAACAATCAAAATGTTTCTTGTTAACTCTTTTTCCAAAATGTTGTAAGTTTTTATTTCTTTAATTTTTCCACCCAAAATTTTTAAGGCGTTTTGTGAAGACAAAAGTTCTTCATCAAGTTTGTTTGACTTATAAATTATTGCAATGCCACCAACTTTAACAAGTGGAAGCAAATATTCCAAAAGTGTTGGAAGTGAAGAAACTGCTCTTGCTGTTGCAACATCAAATTTTTCACGATGTGTTTTTGAAAAATCTTCTGCTCTTGAATGATATGCAGAAATGTTTTTAAGCCCCAAGAGTTTTATTGTTTCGTTTAAGAAATTAACTCTTTTGTTTAGGCTGTCAAGCATTGTGATTTTTAGGTCTGGTCTTAATATTTTTAAAGGAATTGATGGAAACCCAGCACCAGCACCAACATCAACAATTTCACAATTTTTTGGAAAGCAATCTTGTGGCAAACAACAATCCAAAAAGTGCTTAAACAAAACATCTTCCTTCTCTGTTATTGCAGTTAAGTTCATAACTTTGTTTTTTTGAGTTAAAAACTCATAAAAGTCGTCAAACTGTTTTTCTTGAACATTGCTCACACAAATGTTGTAATTATTAAAAACATCAATTAAATTATCCATGGTGTTATTATAAAAAAAGAAAAATCATTTGTCAATAAAATTGACTTTTTTAAAATTTGTTTGTTATACTAAAAAACACAAGGAGAAAATTTATGGAAAAAATTGAGCTTGACGGAGAGATATATTATTACATTAACAACAGTTTTGTGGACAGCACTTTTTGCAGAGTTCCAGATGAAATTCAAAAAAAGCTTTCAGAAATTCACTTTAAAAAATTTGACTATAAACAATATAAAAAAGAAGAGCTTTTAAGTTTTTTAAAAGCATTAAAGGAAAGTGGGCAACACATAAAAGCAAAAGAGGTTGGGGAGTTTATTTTGGACCAATATCATGATGACCAAAATTTGGTGAAACTTGTTCTTCCAATTCTAACAAGCGTTTTAAGAAGTTTGCATCAGTCAGCTTTGGCAATTTCAATTGCTCAAAAATACACAGATTTATATAAGTGTGATTCAAGTGCTTTGTGGACAAGTGTGTCGGCGGCTTTTTGTGATGTGGGTGAGTTTTCACAAGCATTGGAGTTTTTAAAACTTGCAATCAAAAAACAAAGAAAAACAAGAGAAGTTAGTTTTGAACAAAAAAGTTTACTTCAAAGAATTGCTCAAAACTTAAAACTTGATGAAAAAGAAGTTAGAGCATTTTTAAGTTTAAAAGATGATGAAGATTCTGCTTTTTAACAAAAGCAGTTTTTTTCATTATTTAACAAAATTATGGTGTTTTGTTTGACTTTTTTTTATCTATAAGATAAATTTATTAAAAAAGGAGAAAAACATGAACAAAAAATACGAATCACTTTTCACACCATGGAAGATTGGGAATTGTGAGATAAAAAACAGAATTGTTTTATGTCCAATGGGCGGAACATCAATTTTTGGTTGGATGGAAAAACACCATTTCGACAAAGATGCTAGTGAGTTTTTTATGGACCTAGCAAAACACGATGTTGGACTTATTATTCCAGGAATAGCACCAATTAGAAACATAATGGGAAATCAATGGCTTTATAAGGCAAATGGTGCGTTTAAAAAATTAAAGGCATACATGGAAGAGTTTCACAAAACAGGTGCAAAAATGTTTGTGCAATTAACGGCAGGTTTTGGGCGTTCTTTTTCAATTCCAAATTCAATGAAAGGAATCATAAAAAACAAGTTTATGTGCAAACTTTTAAAACCAATAATTGACTTAGAGCGTTTGTGTGCTTCTCCATCTCGTTTGCCATCTCGTTGGCTTGAAGGTTACACAACACGAGAGATTAGCAAAAAAGAAATTGAAGACATGATTTCAGGATTTGCGTTAACAGCCAAAAAACTGAAAGACGCTGGTGTTGATGGTGTTGAAATTCACGCAGTGCACGAAGGATATCTTTTAGACCAATTCACACTTCCATACACAAACCAAAGAACAGATGAATATGGCGGAAGTTTTGAAAATCGTTATAGGTTTGCAACAAACATTGTTCGAGCAATAAAGAACATGTGTGGGGAAGACTATCCAGTTTCACTTAGATATAGTGTTGTTTCAAAAACAAAAGACTTTTGCGTTGGTGCCGTTCCAGATGACACAAAATACAAAGAAGTTGGAAGAACTTTAAAAGAAAGTGAAAAAGCAGTTAAACTTTTGGAAAAAGCTGGTTACAACATGCTCAACTGTGATAACGGAACATATGATGCTTGGTATTGGGCACACCCACCAGCATATATGCCAAAGAACTGTAACTTAAGTG
>CAMPBB010000016.1 GCA_946635125.1 uncultured Clostridia bacterium | reverse complement strand
AATGTAAATAATACTTGACATCTATTATTTTTTATCATATAATAAAAATGTAAACAAAACTTTACATTAAAAGGAGATAAAAAAATGGAAAAAGAAGAAATTTTAAAAAAAGCACAAAAAAAGCACCCAATTGGTGAAATGGAAGCAAAAAAAATAAGTAAATCAGGTTTTATTTCAATTCTTGTTGTTGGAATTTTGGCTGTTGCATTTATGATAATCTTTGGAGCTCTTGGCAATTTCACTGCTTTATATGTTATTGGATTTTTATGTTTTACTTGGGCTGCAGTCTTTTATTTCTTGCAATTTTTTATAGCCAAAAGACCTAAGGGCGTTTTGATTGGTGCAATTTTGGAAAGCATTGGTGCAATTGTTATGTTTGTGTTCTTTATTTTATTCCAAATTGGAGTTTTGGGATAATGGAAAAACTAATTTTAAAAAACAATTTAAAAGAATTGAGAACTCAAAAAAAACTTTCTCAACAAGAACTTGCCACACTTGTTGGAACAACAAGGCAAACAATTATCGCAATTGAAAAAGGATTGTTTAATCCATCAGCAAAACTTGCACTACTTCTTTGCATTGCACTAGACACAAAATTTGAAAAAATGTTTTACTTTTAAACAAAAAACCGAAGCAAAAATGCTTCGGTTTTTCTCTTTCTGGTGCGGATGAAGGGACTCACTCCGCTTTTTATATAAAAAAGCCTAAACCAAACACTTAACAACATGTGTTCAATTTAGACTAATTGTGGTGCGGATGAAGGGACTCGAACCCCCACGGTTGCCCACTAGATCCTAAGTCTAGCGCGTCTACCAATTTCGCCACATCCGCATATTCTGCATTATATAACAAAATATTATAAAAATCAAGTAAATTTAAAAATCTTTTGCTTGATATTTGTTTGTGTATTATATTTTTATGTGTTATAATTATTTTATAAAATTTTTAAGGGGGCAAAAATGGATTCACAAAAAGTGTCTAATATTTTATCTATATCACTTTCAGTTTTAACTATTTTAAGTGCAATTTCCGTATTTTTGGGGCATATGTGCACAAACTTACTTGCCAGTGGCTTTTTTGCATATATTTTAAACATTTTTTCAGCCCCTATTTTAATGATTTTCCCAGTTTTTGTTAGCATTTTTGGTGGACTTTGGGTTGTTTACATTATTGTTTCTGTGTTTTTAATTTTGGGAATTCTTGGTTTAATTTTCTCAATTAAACAACTCAAAAATGATTATAATTACAGTCACTTTATGGTAAACTTTGTTTGTTCATGCTTTGGAATTTTTCTCGCAGCAATAATTGTTTACTCACTTGTTGTTAACGGATTTAAAATTTTGAGTGATTCAAGCATTTGGAGCGTTTTTTGGCTCATACTATTTTTGGTTGGTCTAATTTGGAATTTTGTGCAAAAAGTTGTTTTAATTATTCAATATGACAAACATTCAAATATTGTTGTAAAATAAAAACTTTATTGTTTTGGCAATAAAGTTTTTTTGTTATCATTAAATTTTAACTCATCAACACTTTTCACAACATTGAATTTTATTGTGTCTTTGCTTGAAAATCCTTCAAGCATGTTTCTTTCAACTTGTTTTAAAAATCCGTCAAAAAAACCTTCAATGTTAACAAGGTCAATTATTCTTTCATGCTTTTCTGCCCTTTTCATTTCATTACAAAACAGCAACTCTTCAAGTGTTCCTGTTCCACCAGGAAGAACAATAACCCTATCACAAGCTTTGATTTTTAAAAGTCTTTCCATTTCGTTTTCAACTTTTGTTGCACAAAACGCATCCTCTCCAACCAGTTTTTTTAGTGCAGGAGCGTCATAATCATAATAAGCAGCGGGAATGTAAAATTCAACATTGTTGCTATATTTTAAAAACTCTTTAAGTGTTTTTCCCATCAAGCCCTCAGCATATCCGCCTTGAACATAACGGACATTATTGTTTGCCAATATTTTTCCAAGTTTTTGTGCTTCGATATTTATTTTTTCATTTTTTGCTAGACCCATTCCAGCACAAACAAAAATTTTTTGCATAATTTATTCTCCATTAAATTTTTATTTTTTATCATTATTTCTTTTCCTAAATGCAGGCTTTTTGTTAGATTTGCAAAAATATCGCTCTTTTTTTGCGAAATTTTGTTGTTTTTTTGTGTTAAATCTCTTTTTTAAGCTTTCACCCTTGAAATTATTTTCAAGTTCAATTTCGCCAATATTTTCAAGTTTCAGTCTTTTAAGGGAAATTTTGCACTTCACCATTTTTTCAATTTGCCTTAATTTTTGCTGCTGGTCTTCACTATTTAAAATGGTCCATGCATACCCCAATTTTCCTGCTCTTCCAGTTCTTCCAATTCTGTGAACATAATTTTCCAAATTTTGAGGGAGGTCAAAATTAATAACATGCAAAATGTCTTGCACATCAATCCCACGAGCGGCAACATCTGTTGTGATTAATATTTCAACTTTTCCACTTTTATATTCATTCATAACTCTCGTGCGTTGAGATTGTGGCATATCTCCGTGAAGTGCTTTTGGATTATAACCCATTTTTTCCAAATAAACTTGAACCTGCCCCACCATGTTTTTCGTGTTACAAAAAATTAAGGTTTTTCCTCTTTCTAGTTCTCTTAAAAGAGAATGAAGGGCTTTCTTCTTTTTGTCTTTTGGAACTAAAAAGTAAGTTTGGCTGATTGTTTCAACGCTAGTGTTTTTCTCTCCAACTTTGATGGTTTGAGGTGAAATCATATAACTTTTGCTAAGATTTTCAACTTCATCATTCATTGTTGCTGAAAAAAGAAGTGTTTGCCTTTCTTCTGGAGTTTTTTCAATGATTGAAATAATATCTTTTCTAAAACCCATGTTAAACATTTCGTCAGCCTCATCTAAAACAAGAGTTTGCGTGTCTTGAAGTTTGATTGTGTGCCTTCTAATGTGGTCCAAAACTCTTCCTGGCGTTCCAACAATTATGTTTGGTCTTCTTTTTAGTGAAAAAATTTGTTGTTTAATGTCTGCCCCACCATAAATGGCAACTGAACGAATGTGTTTTAAGTGACAAGAATATTCTTTTATTTCTTGCCTTATTTGCAAAACAAGTTCTCTTGTTGGGCATAAAATGATTGCTTGAATTTTTGGATTATCTTTGTCTATTTTTTGTAAGATTGGCAAAACAAAAGCAAGCGTTTTCCCTGTTCCCGTTTGAGAAAGCCCAATCACATCTTTGCCATTTATGATTGCTGGAATTGCTTCTTCTTGTATTTTTGTTGGTTCCAAAAATTTCTTTTGCTTTAAAACACTTTTTATTTCTTCAATTAAATTCATATCTTCAAATTTCATTGCTTTGTTTACCTCATAACTTTTATTGTTTTATTATATCATACAAAAGAATTTTAATCAACAAACAAAAAACATATTGATTTCTCAATATGTTTTTCTTATTTTGCTTTTTTTGTAACTTTTTTAACAGTCTTCTTCGCTTCTGGTTTTTTTGTGGCCACTTTCTTTGCTGTTTCTTTTTTAACTGCTGCTTGTTTTTTTGTTACATTATTTTTTTTAACTGGTGCTTTTGTTTTCTTTTGAACTGGTTTTTGTTCGTCAATTTTGTTTTGTGGCACTTCAATTCCCTCAATTTTCATTGACTCTTGTTCTGCTTTCTTTTCTTCAATCACTGTTGAAAACAAAACATTGTCTGTTAACTGATTAACAAATCTGTCTCCAAGTGCTGGAGAAACAAAAATTTCTTTTGTTTTACCTTTTTTCATGTAAACAATTTGTATGCAATCATTTGCAAGTTTTGCAGATATTTTTGCACTTTGGCATGGCACAACGCACACAATATCTTCATACTTAATCTTTTTCCCCAAAGCAACCCACAAACAAGTTATTTTTAAATAATCTTGCGTTAAACTGTATTGAGTGAAGAAAAATGGCGGAATAACAAACACAATAAAAAGTGCTGTAAACACTAAAAATGGAATCCAAATTCCTGTTAATCCCCAAAACATCAACAATCCAATATCTAAAACACAGATAATTAAAAATGTTAAAAATGTGCAAGCACCAATTTTGCTTTTAAATCTTTCCATGCATTAAACCCCTTTTGTTTTAAGTATAGCGATTTATGACGAAAAAGTAAAGAAAATACAACAATTATTTGCATTTTTTTAATTTTTTACTTTAAAGTGTTAAGTTTTCAAAAAATATAACTAAAAATTATTGACACAACCCAAAAAATCTGCTAAAATAAATGCATAATCCGATGGAATGGATTAAAAAACACCAGCTTATTCCTCAATAGCTCAGTTGGTAGAGCATCCGGCTGTTAACCGGCAGGTCGCAGGTTCAAGTCCTGCTTGAGGAGCCAATGAAGGCCTTTTTTAAGGTCTTTTTTTGTTGCTACTGTGTTAGAAGATAATAAAAAAGCCTAAATATAGGCTTTTTTATATTATTTTTTATTTTAAAACTTTCACATAACCCTCTGTTGTGTTTAATTCTATTTCCATATTGTCTTTTAAAATTTGAGTTGCGTTTTTGCACCCAACCAAACAAGGCACTTTAAGTTCTCTTGCAACAATTGAAGCATGACAAGTAAATCCACCCTCATCAGTAATAATTCCTCCAGCTTTTTGCATAATTTCAGTAAATTTAGGTGTTGTCATTGAAGTAACTAAAATATCTCCTTCTTTAAACTTGTTAAAATCCTTTGTATTTAAAACAATCTTAACCGTTCCCTTAGCAATGCCACTAAAAGCACTTGTCCCAGTAATGTTATTTGAGCCTTTTTCTTCTTTTTTACAAAAATTATTTATCTTCAAAAATTTATCAAAACTACATAAATTAATCTTATCATCAAAATAAACAAAGCCCTTTTCCCTTTTTTGAAGTTCTTTTTTGTTTATAAGATTTGGAGCTAAAATTTCATCAATGGTTAACACAGATATATATGGTTGAATTTCTTTATCAAGTTGAGATAAAATTATTTTTTCAAGAGCTGTTGTTGTTTTATAAATTATGTAATCATATTTTTCGCGATAGAAAAATAAAAGTTTTTGAACCCTTTTACTAATTTTCCAACCCTGCCCAGCAAGATTTCCAAGAGTGCTAAAAGGTTGAATTTCTAATAGTTTTTGAAAAACTTTTTTTATAGAAAACAAAGTTTTTCCCTCTAAAAACTCTTTAAGTTCATTACAATATTTTTCTATCTTTTGATAAGAAGCCTTAAACTTTGCAAAATTTTTATCCAATTCCCTAAAGATGCTTTGAGGTAACTCCTCCAAAGAAAAAGTATTATAATATATATTTGTAATTTCGGGTGAACAAAACTCAATTAGAGGTTTTTGATAATATAAATTTTTTGTAAGTTTTTTTATCCCATAATATTCACCATAATAATATATCTCTAACTCAAATAATTTTTTCTCTCTTGATATCAATTTTATAAAAGGTTCACATGTTTCACTAAAAGCTGTTATAGGTCTTGCTTGAACAATAAAAAATTTTTTATCTTGAAAGCACCATTCAATATCCATAGGTGTTTCATAAATTTTCTCAATTTTCAAAATATACTTTTCAAGTTTTTTAATATCATCTTCATTAAGCATTTTTTTGCCAATAATTAAATCCACTTCGCCATTTTGCCTTCGAATTTGATATTTTGTTGGTGTTGTTTGTCCAGAAACAAGTTTTTCGCCATTCCCAACACAACTTTCAACAACAGAATAATTCAAACTTCTAGAAATCGGATCGCGTGAAAAAGCAACACCAGCAAATTGAGGATTTATCATTTTTTGAACAACAACATTCATTCCAAAAACATCAAGCTTGTCCTTTCCCGTATAAGCAATTACATTTCTATCAAAAAGTGAACACCAACACTTTTTAATTGCTTCAAACACATCTTTTGGTTTAACTTTTAAAAAAGTCTCATATTGTCCAGCAAAAGATTGCTTTGCTCCATCTTCATTTGACGCTGAAGAACGAACAGAACATTCATTAATACCTAAATTACTCATTAAAACTAAAAGCTTGTTTTCAAAATCTTTAGTAAATATCCCATTTAAAATAGATTGCTTTATTAAATCATATTGTTCATCTTCAAACCACTTTTTTAATTTTGAGAATAATTTATTCTCCTTTAAAAACATTTCAAAATCTTCCTTTGAAATAACAATAAAAGAAGGAACTGGTATTTTGTGTTGTGTGAGAATTATTAATGAATTTGCTTTTCCTCCAAGATTATATTTTTTATTTTCTAAATGCTTTGAATCAATCATAAAATTTAACCCCCCAATACTAAAAAAAGTATAGTAAATTATTTTTAAAAAGTCAATAAAAAGCATAAAATAAAAAACTGAGAATATAATCTCAGTTTCTTATTTAATTTGTTCTGGTTTAAAAGATTCCTCAATAACACTTTTTGCTATCAAAAAAGTGATGATATTGAAAAAATAAAAAGAGCTCAAGAAAGAGCTCTTAAGGCAAAAGGACCTAAAACATTGGTGTTTCAATCTGTTGAGGAGGCTTGTGCTCACTTTCTTTCACTTGAAAAGGCATAGTGTCATCATTTATGGTGATATTTGCCTTTTTTTCTTTGTCTATAGTAACACTAAAACCACCACAATAGTCAACTCCAACATACTCTGTTTTCGGAAGTCCATAAACACTTTTTGTGTATGGACTGATTGTGTCATAATGTGTCCCTGATACTATAACAAGTCTACAACCTGGATAATTTTTGTGGAAATTATCAGAATATCTTTTTAGTGCTGTAATTGTATGATCCACTCTGCCAACAATTTCATCAGGTCCTTCAGCACCCATTTGTTTTCTTTCATCAGTAAAAACATCATCTTCAAAAGCCAAAAACACACCTTTCATTGTTCCATCCGTGTTTTCTTTTAAGAATTTCAAATATTCTGGTTGAGAAGAAAACATTTTTGGTTCAATCAAATGGCTATGCAAAAGAATCCCATCTTTCATAACACTACTTTCTTGTTTTAATTGATTGTTTATAATTTGTTCTGGTTTAAAAGATTCCTCAATAACACTTTTTGCTATCAAAGTTGTTTCTTTTGCCCTTTGTAAATCCTTTTTCCCTTTGGTTGAGCTAGCAATAAACAAAAAATATGTGCTCTTCATCTCCTCTGGAGTAAGAGAATCTCTCATTTGTTCAACGAATTGCTCATATAAATTATTTTGATTTTCTACAGATTCAGGGATCAAAAACCCTTCTTCACGATCATAATTACAGTGACGCTGCACAATTATTTGTGTTCCTTCTTCAGGACACATAAACCTTATAGCTTTTTGTGATACTTTTTCCATACAAACCTCCAAAAAATCCTACAATACAATAACACAAACCACAAACTCTGTCAATTACAAAGCCCATTTTTTGGGTTTTTTATTTTTTTAACAAATCTTTGTATATGCTGCCTTTATAAATAATTGTGTAAAGATATGCCCCACTTTCAATTGTTTCATTTTCGTCAAATCCATCAAGTATTATTTTGTAAGGCTTTTCTTTTATATTGTTTTGTTCTCCTTTTGCAAGTGATATCTTTGAGTAATTAACACAAATTTTGGGAAGAGTTGGAAGTGTTTGCTTTGTGAAACACAAGTTATCAAGTTCATTAACACTTTTTAAGCCATGTTCAAATAAAGCCATATTCAAAGCAATTGTGCTAGATTGAAAACGAGGATTTACTTCCATGAAAAAAACATCTTCTCCACACACAATAAAATCAACTCCAGCAACTCCAAGATAGCCTTGTTCTCTCATCTTTTCTGCCAAAATCTTTGTCTGTTTTTCAACTTTTGTTTGAACTTTTTTGCTTAAAATTTGCTCATAAATTGCATAATCACAGCCCCTATAATCAAGGGTATCGTTTGACACATCAATAATTTGAACAGATGGAGGAAGAACTAAAATGCTTTTTTGAGCAATCAAAAAGTGAACATTTATGGCAACATTGTTTTCTTTATATTCACTTATTTCATATTTTTGTCGTTTGTTTAAACACTTTAACACTTTTTCTTCACTATTTTTTGTTAACAAAAATGTTTCAGCGCCACCAACAGAGTGCCTTGCTTGAACCACAAATCTTTGTGCGTTTTTAAAAATTTCTTTACACTTATCATATGTTATGTCTTCCCCACTTAAAGCACGATATTTTAAAATTTGCAAAAAGTTCTTCACAAACCTTCTACTCTTAAACTTATCGTCCCAAAATCTTAAAACACTTTTTGGAGGCTGATTAACTATAAGGCTTTGTATGTCTTTTGGTAAAAAAGTTACTCTATGTTTATTATAATAGGCAAACCTCAAAGTTTTGTCTTGTTCGTGGAGCGTTTTTATTTGTTTTATAAAAAAATCATCAAGCATCTTAAAATTTTTTGTGCTATTATGATTATATCTCATGTTTGCTATTTTGTTTAACGAGATGTTTCCATTTTCACCTGAACCTAAAATTGACACACTTTTCTTATATCCAGCAAATGCGCCATCACTTTCACGAATGCTTAAATAAACAACTTTGTTAAAAGAATTCTTTCTCTTCTCTTCCATTTTCTTATTCCTTTTTCATTATTATAACAAAAAATTTTTATATCACAAACAAAAAACTGAGAATATAATCTCAGTTTTTTGTTTTTATATAATTATTTTAGGCAAAATGTTTTTTTCATAAAGTTTGTAATCTCTATTAAACTTGTTTTCAACTTTTTTTGAATGCTGGACTCCACAAATATCATAGTGATTTTTTAGGTATTTTCCAAAAAATGAAGTGAATTTGTGTGCTCCATTAATATTTAAGTGAATTGCATCTCTTGCATCACTCTTTGGATTTAAGTTTATGTCACTTATGTAGTCTTCCCATTCAACATATTCATAACCACTTGCTTCAATTTTTGATATGGCAGACCTTAATATGTAAGTTTCCTCAACGATTTCATCATTTAAAAATCTTGGCATTTTTCCAAACACAAAATTAATTTCTGGATAATTTTTGCAAAGATTTAATATTCTGTCAAGATAATATTCTCCATCTTCGGAAAGAGGCAAAGTTTTTGTCATATCCAAATCATAAAAATTTTGTTCTTCAATTGAATATTGTGGAGTAAATCCATTTAAATATTCTTTATCATTCATGGTCCAAAATTCTGGAT
>CAMPBB010000015.1 GCA_946635125.1 uncultured Clostridia bacterium | reverse complement strand
TTTCTTTGATTTTTATCAAAAGCAGTGAAAACTTTTTGTGTTTCAGATGTTGTATAGTTGTTTTGATTGTTATAGTTTTCAACACCAATCAAAACTTTTAGGTCATCAGTAATAACGCCTTCACGGTCCACATAAACTGTGTATGTAAATCTTGTTGTGTCACCTTTGTTTTCGTCGGTGTTTAATTCATCAATATCTGTTTTATATGTTCTTGTGAACACATATTTTCCTGGGGCAGTTAACCCATTTGATGAAAGGTTAATGGCACTTGATTGATAATATGTTCCACTATATGTGTCGCTTTCTGTTTCTGTCACAACTTCCCAAGAAAGATTTTTCATAATGCTTTGGCTTGAATCTTCACTGTAAAGATAATAGTGAAGGGCAGTTGTGTTGTATGGATAGTTAGGGTTAGCAACAATGTTTTCGCCATCATCAATTGTTTTAAGGTTTTTGTTTAAAGCATAAAAGTCAAGTTCAATTGAACCAACAATAAAGTTTCCATATGTTTGTTGCAAAAATGAGAATGTTAAAAATTGCCTATTAGTTGAATATGAGTTAAACATTTGTTGTCTGTTTGCAACTTTCATTTTTTCTGTGTCTGTTAATTTTGTTTCATCAATAATAGAGTTATTTGTTATTCCAGATGTTAAGGTTGTGTAGGCAAACATTCTTCCGTCTGATTGGTCCAAAGAAATGTTTTTGTTCAAACTTGAACTGTTTTCCATTTTATCAACATTTGTGAGAGTGAATTGAACAGAAGGGTGCTCAGACAATGATATTGGTGAGCCTGAAATTGAGCTTCCATTTGCACTTGAAGAAAGGTAAGTCACAAAACCTTCACCTTGTTCTTTAATAACAACAAAAATTGAGGTGTTAATATAATCCGATCCAACTTTTTGAGGCACCATGTTTGCTTCAATTGATGCTTCAACATATTGAGCTTTAACTCTTTTGATTGGAAGAGTGTAATATATATCACTATTTTTGCTTTTAAACACTTCTTTAATTGCAGAATAAATGTTTGGTGAAATGTTATATGTGTCTTGTGTTCCAAAAGAAATTGTTGTGCTGTTTAAGCTTGGGTTTAAAATGTCTGTGAAAACATTTCCAACTTGAAGATTTGCTGAATCTGTTTTAAAAACACTTAAAGCTTTGTGAGAACCCCACACAAATTGTGTTGTTGTTGAAATGAGTGTGCTGGTTGTTTTTTCTGAACTTTGAGCTTTCAGTTGAATTGTTTGAGGTGCAATTGTGTCATAAATTGTTGCAAAACTTGCGCTGTTTCCAGCAGAGTCTTTTAAAACAAGAATTGCAAGGCAGTTGGTGGAGATGATTTGTGAGTTGTTAAATTTAACATTAGTCCAATAATTTTCATTATTTTCCATGCTTGAAACAATTGTGTGCTCATAAGTTGTTCCAGTTAAAACTTCTCCAAATTCACCATTTGCCAAAACCCATGTTTCTCCGCCATTTAAAATGCTGTCAAGAATATAAGAAGATTTGCTTGAAATGTTTGAATAATAATATTTTGCTTCAATGCTGGCTCCACTTTCTTTTTCATTCCAAGTCCAAACAAAAGGTGAGTTAACAACAAGGTTAAAGTTTGATTCTGTTGAAAGAGTTGCCGCACTCAAAGTTTTGTTTTGTGGATTTTGGAAAATTGTTCCATCACTTGCAATTTGAAGAGCTTTAATTCCAGAAATGTTTGTTTTGTCAATAACAAAACTTCTTGTTGTTGAATCGTTTTTTGTGTAATAAATGCTAACAACATATCTTCCATTTTGTGTAAAGAGTGTGGTGTTGTTGTTAATTATTTCAGAACTTTTGCTAAAATAAATAAGTCCGTTTAAAGAAACATTTGATTCAAGTTTTGTTCCATTAAAGTCATAACGAGAGTAGGTTGCTCTAATTGTTGCGTTGAACACATCGTTGTTAAGCCACTGAATGAAAACATTTTTATTTGTAAAGCTGTTTGATTTCAATGCGTCTTCTTTTTCACCCTTTGCACTTAATCCTGTTATGTTGTCGCTTGTTGTTGTTTGAATTGAAACTTCTGGTTGTGAACTTGTGATTTTAAAGGCAATCAATTGATTATATGAATATGTTGTCTCTTTGTTGTCAACAAATGACAAGAAAACAACATAAAGTCCAGAAGCCTCAAAACTTTTTGAGTTATTGTATGCCTCAACAGAGTTGCCGTTGTTGTTGTCAAAATAAATAAACCATGATTTGCCCGTTCTGTCATTTGGAGTTGCAAGATATTTAAGTGACACTGGTGGTTGGTTTGTTGTTGTTATTTTTGAGTTGTCAATCCACAAAGCTTGTGCTTCGTTATTGTTTAATATAATTCTATAAAAAGTTTTGTCATCAACTGAAACTTCTTCTTTTTGAACACTGACAGGAAGTGTTAGGCTTGCGTCTTTTGAGCATCTTGCTGAGTTAAGCAAATATGAAAAATCACTAACATAGTTTTCATTTCTCAAATAACTTTGAGTTTCACCATTTTGCCTATATGTTGCTTGATATCCACTTATGAACATTTTTTCATTTTTTGCAGAAATGTCGATGTCAGCGTTAATGCTGTCGGTTACAAAATAGTTGTTGTCACTAATCTTTAATTTATAGCGTTGGAAGAACTCATATTCTCCAAGCTCTTCAAAAGCATATTTTGCAATGAATGGGGCATCTAAACTATATTCGCAAATTTTGTCTTCAACCTTGTTGTAATAATAATTGATGCCATCAATGTTCACAATTCCGTTTGTTGCGCTTTGTGTGACACCACCAAGGTCAAAAGAAATAAGAGTTTTGTTTGAATCATTGTTTGTTCTAATGTTGGTAACAACGCCTTGAATTTCGTCAGTTTTTCTTGAAACAAGGAATTCATCAGTTTTAACTGTTTGCCCATTGCTGTTTTTGTAAACAACTTGCATTTTTCCATAAAGGTCATTTTGTGTTTCAAAAACAAATTCACCATTTTGTGTGTTGTTATACCATGTTTTTTGGAATTTTAAATCATACTTTTCTGGGTTAAAAGTGATTGTTGGGTAGAGAAGGCGGTCGGCAAACATCCATTTTTGAGTTAATGTGTCTTTGTAAATGATTCCTTTTTGCCCATTATAATCATCTTCATCGCCATCACCACCAATCATGGCATCATAAATTTTGTCATCAACAAGAGATTTATATGTTTTTCCATCAATTTCCAAACCACTCGTTGTTTGTGCTACTGCTTCGGTGATAACAACAGGTGATTTAATGTCCAAAAGGTTTGTGCTTTCCAAGTTGTTGTGGTTGAAGTAGTGAAGTTTTGAGTAAGGTGATTCCGGAGATATGGTTGAAGGAGTGTTTGTGTTGTAAAAGTTTAATATTTCATCAGTGTTTGCATATGTGTTTGAGGTAATCAAATAAAACTCAAAGTTTGAGGTTTGTGTTGCTCCAGTGTTAACCCTATATGAAACACTTAAAGCATAATGTCCCTCCAAAACATTCAAAAATTCGTTTGTTGCATAAACTTTTCTTGTTTTTGCTGCGGAGTTGATTTTGCACTCATCAATAATTGTTGCAGGAATTCCGTGATATTGTTTTGAGTAATATGTTCCCAAAGTGCCGTTTTGGAATCTGCCATATCCATCAATTTCTTCATCGTTTAGGAGCATGTTTTGAGAATAAATGTCATATCTTGTTTGACCGGTTTTGTCTCTAATTTCAATCAAAAGTGCTTCATGAGTTTCAAACATTTTATCTGAAACCCAAGTTCCAGTTGTTGTTGCAATGCCTTCACTGTTTGTGTCGAATGTGAATGTTCCGCTTAACGCACTTCCAAAAACATAATTGTCGCCGTCTTTAATGTTAACTTGCAAATTCCCATTTTGCAAAGCATCTGTTGATGTTTCAGAAAAAACTTTTCCGTTGAGTTCAAACTTAAAGTCTTGTCCGCTGATGTCATAGAGTTTTAATTCAAGTTGTTTTGTTTGGAACCAAATAACTTTTTTTAGAGTATCGCTGTAATGAGCAATACCATACAAAGTTTCGCCGTCTTTTAATTCATAGCAAGTTGTGTTGGTGTAGGTTGTGCTTGGAGCAATTGGAGTGTCGGAGTTTTTTAAGTATAGGTTGCCTTCCACAATTTTTGCTCCAACAAGTTCGGTGTAACTGCTCAAAGTTATTGGGGTGTCAACACTTGTTAGGTTGTTAACAGGGCGTTCGGAAATATATCCGTTTGATTCATTGTCAACGGTTATAATCTTAACTTTCATTTCTCCCAAATTATTTTCTGCTCGAACTCCATTAAAAGCTCGTCCAAAACCAAAAACAAACGCAATGGCAATCAAAACAAGTGCCATCACGCCAAAAATTGAAACCAAAACTCTATTTTTTTGCATACAAACTCCTTTGACTTTTGTTTTCCCGACCAAATCGCAAAGTATTTTTCGTCTTTATATGCTAAAATTTTAGCATATTATGCTTTTTTTCACAACTAAATAGACAAAAAACATCAAAAATATTTTAAGTTTTTTGGGGGAAATTATGCAATTTTTGGAAAACTTTTATATTTTGTAAAAATATAATAGGGTTTAAATGAGATTTGAAAATGGTTTTTAAAAAAAGCTTTTTCTTATGACCACAAATATTTTTGTGTTTTGTTAAAACTTTGCATAAAAAACTTAACAACAAAAAAGGCTGTGGGGGTATGCCTTAAAAAATGAATAAAAAAAACAGCGCAATTTCTGTGCTGATTTTTGTTTTATCTAAAAACTTTTTTGTTGCGAAGTCTAATGTCATAGTAAACTTTTTCTGTGTCCAAAAATCTTGCAGGGATATATTTTTCAGGTGGTGGAGTTAAGTCATAAACTCCCGCTTTTGCAGCTTGCCAAGATGGTGTGAAAATTGACCTTATTGCACTTTCCTTGAACATTGAAACAATGATTTCACCGTTCTTTAAAAGTCCAAGTTCATCAACGGTTATAAGTCTAACACTTGTTTTGTTTGTTGAAACAGAAGTGCTTTCATTTTTGCCATCTTTGTTTTTATTTTTGGTTGTTGAAGTTGATTCAACAGAAGTTGAACCACAACGAAGAGAAAAGTCTTCTTTTGTTTTAGCGTCAGTTGTTCCCAAATAATAGTGAATGTTACAGTTAGATTTAATTGTGTCTGCAACAACATCACCATATTTTGCGTTTAATTGGGTATAGCTTTGAACAGCCATGAAAACTGAAATTCTTCTTGAACGACCAACTGTGATAACAGAGTCAAATTTTGGAATTTTTGGAAGGTTACCAAACTCATCCAAAATGAAGAACACTTTTCTTGGAAGTTGAAGTTTTGGAGTTTTGTTTGCTGTTTCAATGAGAATTTTATAAAGCTGAACAATACACATTGTTGCAATTGCATGACGGGTGTCTTTTTCATCTGGAACCTTAACAAATAGGGCAGTTGGCTTGTCTGTGAAGTGCTCAAAATCCATTTCATTTCCACTTGTTGCAAAACAAATTCCTTCATCGGCAAATGAACTTAGGTTACTTGACACAATACCCATATACCCTCTAATTGTTGTTTGAGCGTTGTTAATAATTGGGTTTGCAAGTTGTGCTGCGTTTGAAAGTTGGTGTCTGCCTTGGAAATATTTTTGAAGAGAAGCAAATTGGTTGTCTGGGTCGTCATCACGAAGGTTGCAAATTTTGTATAGGTTGAAAAGGTTAAATCTTTCTTTTGTCATTCCAAGTTCAGGAATTGCGCTGTCTTCAAGCATTGCAAGCATAACACCCAAAACAAAGTCCTTGGCTCCTCTTTCCCAAGTTGCTCCATCACCAGTTGAGGTTTGAGGGCAGAGTGTGATTGCAATGTCGTTTAAGTCTTCATAAGCTGAGTCTTGAAGTTGCTTTTTAAGGGCTGTTAAGTCATTATCCAAAAGTTCTCGTGTTGGATATGCTCTTCCTTCAAATTCATACCATTCATTGTTGTAAACATCACCAATTCTTTTTAGGCCATAACTTTCTGGTGTTCCGCCAGTGTGAATTTTAACCTCAGAATAAAGGTGCAAACTTCTTTGATAGGCGGTAAAAGGTTTTTCCATTGGGTTCCATCTTGTTGACTTATAAGCATCACGAAGGTCAAGAGAAATAACATTATAGCCCATTTTTCTTAAATATTCACTGTTGTAGTTATAAAGTTCACCTTTCATGTCGTTAACAACAAGTCCAGGTTTGTCCTTACATTTTCCCAAAATTTGAATTGTTGGGTTAATGAAACATTGAGTTTTACCAACACCGGTTGTACCAATAATCAAAGCATGCCAGTCTTCATACTTAAAGTTAACATGAACATCATTTCCACGAAGTTCTGCTTTTAATGGCATTCCAGATGAAAATTCACCAAGGTGTTTAAAAGTTGTTCCGTTATATTTTTTGTCTAATTCTCTTTCAGTAAGCCACTTTGAATCAAAAAATTGTTTTGTTTCAATTTTTTTCTTTTTGCCAGTAGACTTAAAGAGAGGTTCCTTGTTTTCGTTTGTTGCTCTTAATACAAGCCAAACAATAATCAAAAGGAATAAAACACCACCAATGATCAAAGTGTAAGAGCTTGATATTGCTGCACTAAAGTCAAATGTTCCAGAGTCAATAAATGAACCAGCAACTCCTCCAACAACCATGCAAGCAACAAGTGACAATAAAATGAAAATCACATATTTAAAAAATGCACTCATTTTTTCCTCCAAAAATTGTTATTATGCTTTCATTATAATATATAAAAAGAAAAAAAGCAAAAAATAACACAACATTTTTTAAAAAAGTCAACAAACGCTCACCCGCGCGATATTAGCACGCCAAAAAGGATAACTCATAATAACGGCTTTGGGGCTCTTTTTGTTTGAAACAAAATAGAAAAAAACAATAAAACAACATGCTGTGCTGTTTTGTAATCTTGGTGGTTAAAAATTTATGTTTTTTTCATGAACCTATTTTTTTCTGTCAGTTCAAGCGGTTGCTTGCAATGCGTGAGAATACCCAATAAAGAGATGAAAACAAAAAAATATAAAAATTTTTTTATAAACATGCAAAAAATGTTTGCTTTTATGAAAATTTTTTGCTACTATATGACTATGCAAATATGTTTATGTGCTTTTTTTACATAAAAACAAAAAGAGCGCACAACATAAGATTAAGTTAATTACAAAATAGGGGGTAATTATGGATTTCTTTAATTTGGCAATGGGCTTTATGAACTTGCTTGACAGCACATCTGGAACTAGTGATCCTGCAATTGATGAAAAAGCATCAAGTGGATTAAGTGATATTGCGAACACAATTTTTCAATATGCAAGTTACATTTTAATACCAATCATGGTTGTTGTTGGAGTTGCTGGAATTTTCTATTCAATTTACTTGGGAGTTCAACTAGCAAAGGCAGATAGTGCCGACAAAAGGCAAGAAGCAAAATCAAGAATGGTTAACGCAATCATTGGATTTGTTGTTATCTTTGTTCTAGTGTTATTGATGTATTTGTTCTGTTCACATGTTGACGATTTGTTTGGATGGACAAAAACTGCACCAACTCCAATATTTGTTGGATTGTAATGAAAAAATAAAATGGGGGAATTTTTAATACCCGTAAGGGGAGGTTTAAAGTGAATAAAATTATAACAAGAATTGCTGTAATTATGTTTGCTTTTTGCCTTCCTTTTTTGTTTTGTGCATGTTCGTTTGACTCAAAACTCAGTTATGTTCAGCAAAAAAAGAACTATGAAGTTCCAGTTTATAATGAAATAACCGATGGTGAACAAGGTCCACAAGAGCCCAAAAATGAGGGCTATAACCCAGAGTTTTTTGTGGAAGATGGAAAATATTCTTGGTTTGCTGGATACTGGGAGCAATATGAAGGCGTAAGGCTTGCATCAAATCCAGAAAGTGTTAATGTTGGCGAAAATGTTGACGCACAAACAAAAACAGAAAGGCAAAACTATTTTAATGACCTTTATTCTCAATTTGAAATAATGTTTAGTTACATTCAAAGTCACTTTTTGTGTGCTTTTAATGAAAAAGTTGGCACGGAAGAAATAATCACCTTAACAAGCGGAAATTATTCCAAAAAATTCAAAACTTTTTCACCAGAAGTTTTGTCAAGTTTTAAATATGTGAGCGAAACGGAAGAAGAAGCAAAAGAATATAACAAAAAACTTGGAAATTCAGGCGAAAAAATCATGACAGCAGAAGTTGTTGGGTGGAATTATGTTGAAGATGCATTAAACCCAGGTTCATTCATTTTTGAAATAAAAAGAAATGAAACAAACACAAAAAAAGGCTTTTTGGTTGATTTTTCCAGCAGTGAACACGCCTTAAACAACAAAAATTTTGTGATGTTAAGGCTTATGGAAATTGCCCTTAATTCTAGCACAAAAACAACCTATGGTTTTGCAAGCAATCCAGAAGATGCTGAAAAAAGAATGCAAAATTATATGTCTTCATTTAGTGGGCTTGGGCTAACTTTTGGTGATGTTTTGGAAAACAAAAGTTTTGCTTTTAAGTTGAAAAAGTTTTTAATTGAAGAAGTTGTTGGAAGTGATGCCATAAATTATTATTCATCACCAAAAAGTTTTCATGAACCATTTGTTGACGCAAATGAAAACGGAACTTATGATTCAGGCGAAGTCTTTTTTGATGTGAACAAAAATGGAACATATGATGAAACTTTCCACACAACAAATGATGCTTTTTATTTTGATTTTGAACAATCTGTTTTAACTCTTGTTTATAGCCTTTCATTTATTGTTGATGGTGAAGAAGAAATAGACCAAAACGGCAACGGCGTTATTGATGAAAAATTTCCAACACTTTTGTCTGTTGAAGCACAGGACATTTCTTCTGAAAATTTTTTCCACCCAGGAACTCCAGCGGATGGAAATGAAAAAAGAAAATTAACAAACATGAATTATGCAGAATACAAAAGTGCAATGCTTATGCCACACATAACAAACCCGCTAGATTTTTCTCAAAGAGTTGTTTTTAACACGCTAGAAATTTATGTTGACAGTGAAACAGATTTCTTGCTTGACTTTTATTTAAAAGTTTACTTAAATGACAAAAACTATTTTGTTTGCCACATTTCAACTTTTAACTTAAATCACACAAAAGATTGCGATTGGGGAAATGAAGAAGGCACTCAAACATATGAAAACGAGTTTGAAGAATTTTTTGATGAAACACAAGGGCACAACGCTTTCAGCATGATTTTCTTGGA
>CAMPBB010000014.1 GCA_946635125.1 uncultured Clostridia bacterium | reverse complement strand
TGAAACGAAAATCAAAAAGAAAATGAGCAAGGCAAAAGAAAAAACGGAAGAATAATTTCCGTTTTTTATTTTTTGCTTATTTTGTTTGCCTAAAATTTTCTTCTATGCTATAATAAATTTTATAAGGAGAGCAGAGATGCGAAGTTTGGGAATTGATTTTGGAGATGCGAGAATTGGCCTAGCAATTAGTGACCCAATTGGTTTTTTTGCAAGCGGACTTGAAACATACAAAAGAGTTAATCTTGAAAAAGACTTGGAGCATATCAAAAACCTTATAAAAGAAAAAGATGTGAAAACAATTGTTGTTGGGCTTCCACTTAATATGGATGGAAGCGAAGGCATAAGAGTTGAAAAAACAAAAGAGTTTTGTGAAAACCTCAAGGACCTAGCGGGAGTTAACATTGTTTATGTTGACGAAAGGCTAACAACTGTTCAGGCAGAAAAAATGTTAATTGAACAAGATGTTAGAAGAGAAGACCGAAAAAAGGTAATAGACAAAGTTGCAGCAACAATTATTTTGCAAAGTTATTTGGATAAACAATAAAGGAGATAAATATTATGAACAAACAAGACAACCCAATCGAAAGATTACTTGATGTTGAAGACAACGAACCAATAACACTTTATGATGAGAACGACACAGCAATTTCATTTGAACAAATTGCTCTCATTCCACACGATGAAAAGCTTTATGCAATTTTAAAGCCAATTGATGTTATGGAAGGAGTTAGCGAAGAAGAAGGAGTTATCTTTGTTTTTGAAGAAAACGAAGAAACAAATGAGCAATTTTTGCGTGTTGTTAATGATGATAAAACAATCGATGCTGTTTTTGGTAAGTATTTAGATTTAGTGAACGAAGAAGAGAAAAAACCAGCAAAAGAAAAGAAAGAAAGCAAAAAAACGGCTGAAACAAAACCAGCCAAGAGAGCTGAACCAGCAAAAAAGGCTTCAACAAAGTCATCAGCAAGCAAAACAACAAAAAAGGCTGAACCAGCAAAGAAACCATCTGCCAAAAAAGCCCCAGCAAAAACAACAAAGAAAACAAAATAAAAACAAAAGCCCACACTTTGTGGGTTTTATTTTTTGTAAGTTTTCAAAACATTCATTTATATTAACAAACAGTTTGTCACTTTTTTTATGTTTTAAAAATGATTGACATAAATTGGTTATTTGTGATATTATTTTTAAAAATGAAAATTCAACATAAAGGAGAGAATATTATGGCAAATTATGAGATAACAAATGAAGATATAAATGCGTTTGTTATGAAAGGTGGAGATGTGTCACTGTTGGAATCTTGGCAAATTAAGTTGATTTCGCCTGAGGTGATTGAAGATTATATCTCAAAAGGCAACTCTTCAATGCCTTTTACAAAGGTTTATGGCGTTAAGTTTTGGGAAAGATTTGATGATCATGTGATTGACCAATATGCTGTAAATGGTGGTCGCTTGACAGATATACTTAGAACTCAGGCAAGACATATTTCACGACAAGCAATAGATGAGCGCATTGCCATGGGAGGCTCACTTACTGGTTTAACAGAAGATCAAAGATTAAACATTTCGCCCAAAGCCATAGATGAATATGTTGCAAAAGGTGGGGATTTAAATGGTCTAACAGTAGAACAAATGGAAAACATTTCCCAATCAGCATTTGACAAATATGTTGCAGCTGGTGGATATTTAGATCCGATCAATTTTTCAATGGAAGAACAAAGAGCAAATGTTTCCCCTGAATCAATAATTAAGTATATTGAAAATGGTGGAAGTTTGGGGAATTTAATTCAATGCAGTATGTTGACTGAACAAGATGCCGTTAATCTTTCTTCAGAGGTAATAGATAAATATATTGAAAATGGTGGAGCTATTTTCGATTTAAATGAAGAACAAATAAAGAACATTTCTCCAGAATCAATACAAAAACGCATAATAAACTTTAAGGATGACAATCTTGATTTGGATGGATTAAGCCAAGAACAAATTGCAAGCATTCCTCAAAGAGCTTTTTATGAGAATTGGGCTAATGGCGGACGCGCAACTCAAATTGACGAAAAAAGCAAGGAAAAACTTGGGGGTAAGCCAAGTCAAGAAATGGTGGATGCTGTTATTTTATATTCAGGTGGAAAAATAACAAAAGATGAAATTCCATTGGAGTGTTATGGAAATTATAGAGCAAGAAGCTCATTATTTTCAATTATTGAATCAAACACAAAAGACGCATTTAACACAGTTTGCAACAAATATGGATTTGAGGAAAATGTTCCACAAGATTTGGTAGAAAAATTTGATGAAAAAATAAGTGAAATCAAAGATGAACTTGAAATCAAAAAAGAAAAGTCTGTTGATAATGTTATTGAAGAGACAAAGAATGCAGAAATAGAAAGCAAAAAAAGTGCTGCTAAAGAAGAGATACAAGGATTTGGGTGGTAATTATGACGCTAAAAGAATTTAATGAATATATGAACAAAAAATTTGATGAACTAAGAAATCAAATTTGCCCACCACAAAAAGATAACAAAGAGCACAATGAAGAATAAGATGGGTAATAATTAAAAAGTGAAAATTGTTTAAAAGAACCATAAAAATTTGGTTCTTTTCATTTTTTCCAAAAAATTTTCTTATATGGGTTGATTTTTGTTTGAGTTCGTGATAAAATAAATGCATTGAAATACGCACCATTGGTTATTTGCGTGTAGGTGCTCAAAGTTTTTTTGGGTTGCACAAGGAGTTTTAACATCAATGGGAGGACTAACAAAATTTATGGAAAAGGAGATTAAAAAAATATGTCAGTAATTTCAATAAAACAATTGCTCGAAGCAGGTGTTCAATTTGGTCACCCAACAAGACAATGGAACCCTAAAATGAAGCAATATATTTTCGTTGCAAGAAACGATACACACATTATAGACCTTGAACAAACAGTGGTATTAGCTGAACAAGCTTACAACTATGTTTGCAACATGGCAAAACAAGGAAAAACAGTTTTATTTGTTGGAACAAAGAAACAAGCAACAGATGCAATCAAAGAAGAGGCAGAGCGTTGCGGAATGTATTATGTTAACAACCGTTGGCTTGGTGGAACACTTACTAACTTTAAAACCATTAGGTCAAGAGT
The DNA here is from genome assembly GCA_946635125.1 of uncultured Clostridia bacterium. GTDB lineage: Bacteria > Bacillota > Clostridia > Christensenellales > UBA1242 > UBA7584. The sequence continues at coordinate 6,425 of CAMPBB010000014.1, read as the reverse complement.
TGACAGACTTAACAAACTTGAACAAATGGAAAAGACAGGCGAGTTTGAATTCTTCCCTAAAAAGGAAGTTTTGGCAATGAAGAATGAAATGGCAAAACTTCAAAAGAACTTGGGTGGAATTAAAGACATGACAAGCCTTCCAGGACTTTTGTTTGTTGTGGACCTTAAAAAGGAACACATTGCTTTAAAAGAAGCAAAAGCACTTGGAATTCCAGTTGTTGGACTTGTTGACACAAACAGTGACCCAGAACTTGTTGATGTTGTGATTCCAGGAAATGACGATGCAATCAGATCTGTTAAACTTATTGCAGAACTTGTTGCAAACGCAGTTATTGAAGCAAAAACTGGTGAAGTTTACTCAATTAAAGAAGAAGACATGAGCCAAGAAGAAGTTGAAAAAGCAATGGCAAGTGCCGGTGAACAAAAGAAAGAACAACCAAAAGAACAAAAACCAGCAGCAAAGAAAGCTGTTAAACAAGAAGTTAAAGAAACAGCAAAAGAAGAAAAGGCACCAAGAGCAAAGAAAGCTGAAACAAAAAAAGCAGAATAATTAAAAAAGGGGAGAAAAAATTATGGCTATAACAGCAAAAGATATAACAGAATTAAGACAAAGAACACAAGCAGGAATGCTTGACTGTAAGAACGCTTTGGAGGCAACAAACGGAGATATGCAAAAAGCCACTGAATGGCTTAGAGAAAAAGGCATGGCTTCAGCTGCCAAGAAAGAGGGAAGAATTGCCGCAGAAGGAAAAGTTGAAAGTTACATTCACCTTGGCGGAAAAATTGGTGTTTTGGTTGAAGTTAACTGTGAAACAGACTTTGTTGCAAAGAGTGATGCATTTAACGAGTTTGTTCACAATGTTGCTCTTCAAATTGCTGCAAGCAAACCACTTTATGTTTCTCAGGAAGATGCAGACCCAAAAGCAATTGAAGCTGAAAGAAAAATATTCTTAGCTCAAACTCAAAATGAAGGAAAACCAGCAAATGTTGCTGAAAAGATTGTTGAAGGAAGAGTTAAAAAGTATTTGCAAGAAGTTTGTTTGTTAGACCAAGTTTATTTTAGAGATGGAACAAAAACCATTAACGAATACCTTAAAGAAACAATTGGAAAAATTGGTGAAAAAATCACAATTAGAAGATTTGTTCGTTATGAAATGGGTGAAGGTCTTCAAAAGAAAGAAGAAAACTTTGCAGAAGAAATTCAAAAGCAAATTGACAAACAAAAAAATAACTAAAAAAAGCCTAATTTATTGGGCTTTTTTTGTTTTTTAAAAAGTAATTTTATGAAAAAATGTTAATAATTGTGCATATTATTTTTCTTTTTAGAATTTAAAATATTTTACGCATAGTTCTTGACCGCATTTTAAATTTTTTTTTACAAAAAAGCGGGCAAAACATGTGCTATTTTATTTGCCAAAAATGCCAAATTGTTGTAAAATATAAAAATATAAAGGTAGGTGAATTATTTATGTTTATGAATGAAGAAGACAAAAACTTATATCAAAGTTTAAGAACACACTTGGACGGCAACTACGACCATTTTATTAGTGAACTTAATTCTGTTAGAGCAGGTAGAGCAAATCCAAGGCTTCTTGACAAAGTTATGGTTGATTATTATGGAACAATGACTCCAATTTCAAGAATGGCAAATGTTTCAGCTCCAGACCCAAGAACAATTTTAATTAGTCTTTGGGATATTAGCATGCTTAGGGAAACACTTAAAGCAATTCAAACAAGTGATTTGGGATTAAACCCAAGTGACGATGGAAAAGTTATAAAACTTTATGTTCCAGCGCCAACAGAAGAACGCCGCATTGAACTTGTGAAAATGGTTAAAAAATTTGCTGAAGACACAAGAGTTAACATGAGAAACGGAAGGCGTGATGTTTTGGATGAGTTTAAAGCACTTAAAAAAGCATCAAAAATAACTGAAGATGATTTGGCAATGGCTGAAAAAGAAGTTCAAAAAATACTTAATTCTTACACAGACAAGGTTGACAAAACATTGGCTGCAAAAGAAAAAGAAATTATGGAAGTTTAATTTAACTTTAAAAAGAAGTTAAAGCTGGAATAAAAATGGGAGAAAAAGTTTAAAATCACACAAAAGAGGGTAGAAGATGACCACAAATAAAAATGTTAACACCCCAGCGAACTTAACAAAAAGAATAATTTTTGGTGCAGGGATTTTGATTCTTGTTGTTGGATTCTTTTTGTTAAGACAAATAAACAGCAACACAATTTTTTTGTTTGATGTTTTGATTGGATTTCTAATGATTGCAGGAAGTTTTGAAATTGAAAGCTTATTCAAAAAAATGAATAGGCAAGTTTCTTCAGTGATTCTTGCAATATATCCAGTTGTAAATTTTGTGTTTTTGCTTATTGCTGTAATGTTTAAGTTTTCAGTGCTATATTATTTGTTATTATGCTTTTTAATTGTTTTGTTTTTCTTTTTGCTATCTTATGTTATTGGGCTTTTAAACAAAAAGGGAACATTGAAAGAAATGTTTTTATGCTCATATGAGGGTGGAAGACTTTCTTTTGCAATTAAAAAGAGCGCGAACACAGTTTTGGGAATGATTTATCCAACACTTCTTTTGATGTTTGCGTTCATGATTAACCACTTTTCTGCTTTTGTTGGATTGGAGACTTTTGAAGCAGGGTTTTTGGGTCTTGTTTTGCTATTTGCAACAACAATGACGGCAGACACTTGTGCTTTTTTGGTTGGAAGAACAATAAAATCAAAGAAAATTTCTCTTGAAAAACTTGGACCAGGAAAAAGTTGGAGTGGCTTGGTTGGTGGAATTTTAGGTGCAATACTAGCTGCAATTATTGTGTATTTAATTTTTGTTAATTGTGGTTACAAAACTGTTTTTGCTGATTTTAATTTAAGCATTTGGAGTTTTATTCTCATTGGTTTGTTTAGTGGGATTTTTAACATGGCAGGAGACATCTTGGCATCATTTTTAAAGAGAAGAGCTGGAGTTAAAGATTTCAGCAACCTAATTCCGGGGCATGGTGGAGTTATGGACAGAATAAATGGTCTTGTTATTAACTCTGTTTGTGTTTTTGTTTGCCTAATGATTTGTTTTTAGCATAGTTTTATGTTTAAAATAATATATTTTATAAAAAAGGAGTTGTGAATGGGGTTATTCTTTATTGGTGCAAGTTTTTCGGGCGTTATGTCAACAATTCTCTATGTTTTGCTTGCTCTTGTTGTGCTTCTTTTAATGATAACCATTCACGAATTTGGGCACTACACTTTTGGAAAATGGCTTGGCTTTAAAATAAATGAATTTTCAATTGGCTTTGGTAAAGCCATTTTTTCAAAAAAACGCAAAAACGGTGAAGTTTTCAGCATAAGGCTAATTCCACTTGGAGGATATTGTGCGTTTGCTGGGGAAGATATGGACGACAAAGACCCAGATGCTTTCAACAACAAACCTTGTTGGAAGAGAATAATTGTTTTGCTGGGTGGTGTGACTTTTAACTTTTTGTCTGCAATCATTTTTTCTTTCATTTTGCTTGTTTCTTTTGGGTATGACATTCCAAAAGTTGTGAACACAGAAAAAAATGAAGCCTATGTTGCACAATATAACATTGAAAACCCTTTGGAGCCAATAAATGGGTTTCAAGAGGGCGACATAATTAGAGCAATTGATGGCAAAAAGGTTAGTTTTATAACAGGAAACACCTTTGCAAACTTAATGTCAAAACACACAATAGATGACAAATTTGAGGTAACAATTCAAAGAGTTGGAGAAAAAGACCTTGTGACAATCACAACCAAAAAATTTGATGACGGACAAACAGAAGGGGGCATTTTGGGGATTGTTTCAACGCCATATCGTTATGGTTTTGTTGAGGCGTTAAGAGATTGTGTTCCGCTAACATGTGCTTTTGCATGGAAAGTTTTAACATTTTTGTTTATGCTTTTAACGGGTGGAGTTTCGCTAACCGACATTGGTGGACCAATAACAACAATAAGCGTTGTTGCTGAATATTCTCAATCAAATATTGCAAATTTGTTTGTGTTCTTGCCGTTAATTGCAGCAAATCTTGCGGTGTTTAACATTTTGCCAATTCCATCGCTTGATGGTGCAAGAATTGTGTTTACAATAATTGAGTGGATTAGAAGAAAGCCGATAAATCGAAAAGTTGAGGGTTACATTCACATGGTCGGGCTTTTTGTGTTGTTTGCTTTTGTTATTTTTGTTGATATATTTAATTTGATTTTTTAGAGGAAGAAGTTATGACAATAAACGATTTGATAAACAAAGATGAATATAAGAAATTTAAACTCATTGGTGCTGAATATAGCAAGGCTCAAGACAAAACAACATTAACATTTTTATATTCAAGTTTTGACAAGCCAACTGATGAAGAAAAACAACAATTAAGAGATGAAGTGTTAAAAATTTTGGGAGATATTTCCAAAAATGAGGTTAAATTTAGGAAAAGTTATATTGATAATGACCTTGTTTACACCTTATTATTAGATTACACAAACACATTTCCATACTTAAAAGGTGCAATCAAAAAAGAAGATATTCACACTTCAATGACAAAAGATTGCGCTGAAATAAAAGTTGAATGTGACGAAGAAATGAAAGAACTGTTAACAAACTATAAGTTTTTGGATGAATTTAAAAAAATTGTGCAAAATCATGTTTTTGAAGATGTTAAAATAGAACTTTTGGTAACAAAAAAATCAGAAGAAAAAGTTTTTTTTGATGATGAAAATGAAAAAATGGAACTAAAAAACATTTTGGAAGAAGAACAAAAAATTAACAAAGTGAAAGTTGATGAGGTTGTTAATCTTGTTGGAAAAAACATTTTAAGCGATGCAATTTTCATTAAAGATGTGAAAAAAACAGATGATGAAATAACTCTTGCTGGAAAGTTTTTAAACCCAGTGTGGTCGCAATTCATTCCAAAAAGTCAAAAAGGAAAAGATGGTGCAAAAATGAAAGACAAGTTGTCTTTTGTGTTAAAAGATGCCAGCGGTGAAATTGAAGTTGTGATGTTCCCACAAGAAAAAGATAAAGAAAAACTTGAAAGACTTACCCCAGAAGCAGAAGTTATTATTTGCGGAAATTATAACGATTTTATGGGAAGAGTTAACATAAAAGCAAATGCTTTGTCTGTTTGCAAAATCTTAACAAAAGAAGTTAAATTTTTGTGGCGAGAGCCAATAAAAGAATATAAAACTGTTATTCCACAAAAGATGGAAGATTTGCAACAGGTTAACTTGTTTTCAATGTTTGACCAAAAACCAAACGATTATTGGCAAGACGGAAAAAGCGTTGTTGTTTTTGACTTTGAAACAACAGGGCTTAACGCCGACACTTGCGAAATAATTGAAATAGGTGCTGTTAAGGTTGTGAACGGCGTTTGCACTGAAACTTTTTCAACTCTTGTTAACCCTCATCAAAAATTGGGTAGGGAAATTTCAGAACTAACTGGAATAACAGATGATATGCTTGTTTTTGCGCCAGACCTTGAAGATGTTTTGCCAGATTTTCACAAATTTGTTCAAAACAGCGTTTTGAGTGCATATAATATTGGGTTCGATATTCAATTTTTGTTAAATGCAGGGAAAAAATTTAGATATAAATTTGACAACGAACGCATCGACACATTAGAGCTTGCAAGGCAAAAAATTCCATCACTTCCCAACTATAAACTATCAAGTGTTGTTAAAGCGTTAGACATTGTTTTAAATGATGCTCACAGAGCGATAAATGATGCTGTTGCAACGGCAAAAGTCTTTATTAAACTTATTTAATTTTTGTTGACAAGATTTGTTATATTTGTTATACTTTGGTTAACAATTAAGTTTGGAGGTCCATCATGGAAGAAAAAGAATTTGAAGCTATAAAAAGCATCACAAAAAAGAGAAAGAAAACAACCGACACAACAGATGGCAAAAACTATATGACAACATATTATGCTATTTTGTTAAAGCAAAAAATTGAGGCTTTAAACAAGATGGTTGAGTGGCGTCAAGAAAACATAAAAGGTCTTTCATCAAGGAGAAGAAGGCAAAAAGAAAATGATGCATTAACATTATAATTTTTAAGTTTTTTTAAAAAATAACTTGATATTTATTTAATGTTATGATATAATCAAAACATATGAAAGCTAGCATGAGTGGGTGAACAACCCACTCATCATTTTTAAAAGGAGAAAAAAATGATTAACAGCAAAGATTTTTTCATTGCTTTAGACCTCTTGGAAAAAGAGAAAAAAATTGATAAGGACTTTTTTATTGCGGCTTTGGAAAGCGCATTAACAAGTGCATATAAGAAGAATTTTGGTGAGGCAAAGTCTGCAACAGTTAAGTTAAATCCAGAAAAAAACACAATAAAGGTTTTGGCTTATAAAACTGTTGTTGATGAAGTTGTTGACACAGATAAGGAAATCTC